>JAZLIB010000134.1:0-2578 GCA_045617185.1 Vescimonas sp. | reverse complement strand
TCGCTATTGCGCAGAGTGTCCAGCATATCCTCGCGTTGGATATCCTCAATATCCTCATCGGGGTAGTCCACTACCGCATAAAAACGGCTGACAATGGCCATGAGGCCCTCATAAATCTCGTCCACCGTGCGGCTGAGCGTGCCGGAGAGTTGCCCCACCGCATTGCGTGCCGCCTCGGCGGGTTCGGCATCGATGAGGTCCACTACCGATTCGGCTTGGATCAAGTCCAAGCGGCCGTTCAAGAAAGCGCGCTGGGTGAATTCGCCGCCCTTGGCCTGCCGTGCGCCCTTGGCAAAGAGGGCGGAAAGTCCCTCGTTGAGCACCACCGGTGAGCCGTGGCAATGGATTTCGGCGCAGTCCTCGCCGGTATAACTGTGAGGTGCGCGGAACAGCACGCAAAGAGCGTTATCGATGACACGGCCCTCGCTGTCCAGCAAATCGCCGTAGACCATTTTACGCCCTGCCTGCTCAGACATGGGCTTGCCGTTTTTGGGGCAGAACACACCGTCCAGAATGGAGCAGGTGTCCTCGCCGCTCAGACGCAATATGCCGATGGCTGAGGGAATCTGCGCCGTAGCGATGGCGGCAATGGTATCACTCATAGGAAATATCTCCTTTATCTGCAACAATATTTCCATTTTACCACATACCGCAGAAAAAGGGAAGTGGCGGAAAATTGCAAAAATACGCTTTTGTACCCTTTACGAAAAAAGAGTTATCGTGTAAAATAGATGAAAAATGAGGGAGGAGGTGCGCCATGAGCGGCTATATTTTGCGGCAGGACGAGAAAAATTACGTGCTGCGCGGGGGGCAGATCGATACGTTGATCCAAAACGGAAACGGTGATGCGGCCTTGCTGTACCTGCTTATGCTGCGCGCTGAGAATCCTCCCACACGTCAGGAACTGCTGCACCGTCTGCACTGGAGCGAGTTGCAGTTAGACGCCGCGGAAAGCGCCTTGCAGAAGATGGGACTGATCGAGCGTCCCGCGGAGGCAAAAGTGCTGGATCAGGCCGAAGAGCGTCCCGCATACAGCAGCAGCGATATGGCGGCTTTCCACGAAGATCCCTTATTTGAGGCGCTGTTTACGCAGGTGCAGGAAAAACTGGGCAAGAAACTCAACAGCAATGACAGCCAGATTCTGGCTAACCTCTATGACTGCGTGGGACTGCCCTGCGATGTGATCTATCTTTTGCTGAACCACTGCCTGGAACGTGCCGAGCGTAAGTACGGCGTGGGGCGCAAGCCTACCATGAGGCAGATCGAAAAAGAGGGTTATTACTGGGCGCGTCAGGGCCTTTTTGATCAGGTGAGTGCGGCGCAGTATCTGCGTGAGTACGATGCAAAGCACGTCTTGGTGATGCAGTACATGAAAGTGCTGGGATTAGGTGGTCGTCCCCCGGTCATGAGCGAGGAACGTTATATCCGGGCATGGATCGACTGGGGCTTTGACACCGACTGTGTGGCCATGGCCTATGACAAGACGGTATTTTATAAAAAGGAACTGAACTGGCGCTATCTCAACGGCATTTTGAAGCGCTGGCATGAGGAAGGCTGGCACAGCGTTGCGGCGGTGGAGCAGGGCGAGGAGAAAAAGCCCCAAAAGAGCAGTAAGGCTGCTGACAAGACTGCCGATAAGAATGCGTGGATGCGCCAGTATACGAAGAGGTGAGATGTTATGGCATACGACGGCAAGGTAATGCGCGCGGCGTTGGAGCAATTCCAAGCCGATAAGCAGCGGCGCAATGCGCAGTTTATGGAGCGGCAGCGCCATATTTTCAAAAAGGTGCCGGAACTGCAGGAGATCGACCGGGAATTGCGCGGCACCATGTCACAGATCATCGCCTCTGCCTTGCAGCGTGGCACCGATCCGCTGCCTGCCATTCGCGTGATCCGCGATAAAAATCTGAATTTGCAGCGCAGACGGGCAGAACTGCTGGTGGACAACGGCTATGAGAGCGATGTGCTGGAAGAAAAGCCTTACTGCCCGCTGTGTAACGACAGCGGCTATCGCAGCGGTAGTCTGTGTACCTGCCTGCAGGAGTACTACAACCGTGCGCAGATTGCAGAATTGTCCCAGATGCTGGATTTGGGTACGCAGAGTTTTGATACCTTTTCCTTTGACTGGTACTCGGAGCGTGTGTCGCCGGAACTGGGTGTTTCACCCCGCGAACTGATGGAGAGCAATTTCGATATCTGTCAGGATTATGCCCATGAGTTCTCGCCGCGCAGCGATAATCTGCTGCTGTCCGGCGATCCGGGGCTTGGCAAGACCTTTTTGTCTGCCTGCATTGCCCGCGTGGTTAGCGAGAACGGATTTTCCGTGGTGTACGATACTGCAACCACCATTTTTGCACGCTTCGAGGCGGCAAAGTTCCGCCGTGATGACGATGATTCCTCCGACGAAGATGTGGCACGGTATGAAAACTGCGATCTGCTGATTCTGGACGATCTGGGTACGGAGATGACCACCACCTTTGTGCAGAGTGCGCTGTATCAACTCATTAACGGACGGTTGCTGGCAGGGAAAAAGACCATCATCAGCACCAACCTCAATCCCGATGAACTGGGGCGGCGG
>JAZLIB010000133.1:0-2677 GCA_045617185.1 Vescimonas sp. | reverse complement strand
CATAACTTAAATCGTCAATCTTTACCTTTACAAGCTCTTCGGCGGTCAGCGTGTCATAGGCTCTGCCGCTGGGCGTGATGATAAATTCATTTTCGCTGATCCTTGCGCTGATATTGCCCCAGGTGCGGGCGATCAGCTTTTTTTCAAGCAGCAGAAGCCCGGCCTTTACGACCAGCTCCCGCGCTTCATTTTCATTATAAGCCATATGATTACCTCAAAGAGGACGGTTTTGCCGCCCTCTTTATTATTTTTTATTTTATCTTTCCGCAGTTGGCAAAGACCTTCTCGAAGCGGCTGAGAACGTCGTCGATATCCGCCTCGGTATAGGCTGCGCTGGTGTAGAGACGGGAACCGGCGAGCGTGACGATACCTTCTGCCATGTAGGCCGCGCCCATGTGCTCCATCTCCTTCTGACGGATACCGGTTTCCTTCAGCACGTGGGGAATCGTCCAGGGCTTGCTCCAGTCCACGCAGAAGTGCATGGTACCGACGCTGTCCAAGTGGCAGATGCTGCCCTGATTGAATGCCACGAAGGGCAGGTTATATTTCCTGATAAGTTCCTGCAGACCCTTGGTCAGTCGGTCACCCATGCGGCCTGCTACCTCGCAGGCGTTGCGCTTCTCGATCTCGCACAGCGCCGTGTAGCCTGCCACGCAGGAGATAGGCGTTGCCGCCATGGTGCCGCCGCACATAGCCTTGGAAACCTTCTTGCCGGAGGAGTCCAGACCTGCGCCTAAGTGTGCCATGCAGTCGGCATGACCGCCCACACCGCCGGCACCGGGATAACCGCCGGCCACGATCTTGCCGAAGATGGTCAGATCGGGATCAATGCCGTAATAACTCTGTGCGCCGCCCGGTGCAATACGGAAGCCGGATACGACTTCATCGCAGACCAGCAATGCACCGTACTGATGGGCCAGACGCTCGCAGCCCTGCACGAATTCCTTGGATACGGGGCGAGTACCGCTCTCGGGGCCCACCGGTTCGATATACACCGCAGCCGTGCCGCCATTCAACTGATTTCTCTTCAGTTTGCGCTCCAGATCTTCCAGATCGTTGGGGAAGAACTCATCGGTGTGTTTGAAAACGAAGTTGGGCACGCCTTTGGACATGATGCCCTTGGTGCCGGGTACGCGCATACCGTATGCCATCTGATCCGACCAGCCATGATAGGCACCGCCCATCTTCAGAACATTTTTGTGACCGGTTTTCAAGCGGGCAATACGCAGAGCGCACATGCAGGATTCCGTACCGCTGCCCAGCATACGGAACTTCTCCACGCTGGGCACCATCTCGCTGATCTTCTTGGCCAGCTTATATTCATATTCGTGGAACAGACCTGTGGAGGGACCGCAGGTGTTCAGCAGGTCAATAACGGCATCGCGGATCACGGGGTCATTGCTGCCCAAAATGGTGGGGCCGCCTGCCTGCAGCAGGTCATAGTACCAGTTGCCGTCGATATCGTACATCTTGGCGCCCTCTGCCTTAGTGATGACAATGGGGAACGGGTAGTTGAATGCCAGATTGTGCTGCACACCGCCGGGGATCACCGTCTTGGCCTCGGTGGTCATGGCCTTGGATTTGGCGCACTTCTTCTCGAAATAGTTGTCCACATAGTCCTTGAGTTTATCGGGACGAACGGAGTAGACGGGCTTTTTGATCAGTTCATCTAACTGCCTCGTCACCTCTGCCGCATCCAGATACTCGTCAATTGCAAAACCGTTATATGCCATAGTAATTCCTCCTTGTTGTGAATATGGATTCACGTCTTGATAACAACGTATCACCGTTGCGCGCTTATGTCAAGAAAAAGACGCATAATAGTTCTCAATTATAACAAATAACCTCTGATTTTGTGAAAATCAGAGGTTATTTAACATATTTTCATTCCATGTCCAAAGCGACAAGCCGACGTTCCAGTTCCTCATCGTCGTACTCCACATCGTAAGACCATGCGCGGGTACATTCCGCCATAGCCTCTATACTGCCATCGGTCTTTTCCCATGCGTCGGTGATTTCGCGGAAGGACTGACGGATAAAGGCAAGACGGGTATCCAGTCTGCCGTCATAGAGAGCATCGGGCAGATGGCGATAGATGAGGTACTCCAGCAATCGCGCCTCGGGGCCGGTTTCTTCTATGTTTTGCAGGAGTTCGTCACGGTAGGCAAGCAGCCACGCTTCGTCTTCGGGGAGCGCGGTATCTGTTCCATCGTCGGACAGTACCGCCAACTCCATTGGCTTTTCCTGCGAAAGGATCAGTCGCCCTGCTTCCTCGCAGACAAGGCCCAGACCGATCTCCGTACGGTCAGACCAGAAGCTGCGAAAGCGGGGGTGGTCACGGCAGATCTGGCACAGAATATCCTCGCCGTGGCGTAGGATCAGATCGCATAACTTGTCGCTGTTGAGGAAAGGACAGCGCTCGTTTTCATCCAGACGGAAATGGGGCGTGCCGTCAGATTCCTCAATCTGCGGCGCGATATCCGCCATGGTACGGTAAAGGGGTAGGCTTTCTTCGTCAATATCTACTTCCCAGCCCTCGCAGCAGGTGTGACGGCAGGCGCCGGCAATGCAGCGAAAACGGGAATAATAATCGGGTGCAATGACTTTCATCGTCAGATGCGCGTCCTTTCTGTCCGTTGTGTATGATTATTATACGCGCAGGACGGAACAAAAAGCA
>JAZLIB010000132.1:0-5196 GCA_045617185.1 Vescimonas sp. | reverse complement strand
ATAAAGGTGCGCTATGGGGCCGCTATTATTTATAGATGTGTATTTGAAAGCCGCGATGACATAGACGGATCTCGAATGGATGCATTGTTGTCTAAATACACTACCAGACAATTTTGACATTATTCAAAGGAAACAGCAGGTATTACACCTGATATTTCCGCAGATCGATTCCCTTATCCTGTGCCATCTCCACCAGTTCCTCGGGCGATGCGTCTTCAATATCAAAGGATTCAATCAGCGCACCACCAAAGCCTGCGCCGAAAAAGGCACCGTAGCAGTCCCGCTTCATATCCTCTCGCAGAGCATCCAGATCAATTGTAATTTCCATAACGTACTCCACCGTATTATCATCAGAATTGTTTGACTCATTATATAGCCATCATCGTTTTTCCTGTATCGTATTTTGATTTTGTAGTACCATCAGATTTGCATTTATTTGAACAACTGTCTTCGCATCCGATATCAAATGTCTGACATCGTCTGCTTTGCAACCGAGATGCAAAAGATCTGCGCTATACTCAGCATACGCTTCTTTTATCTCATCTGAAGGGTAACTCATTTCAACAATCGAACTGCGATCAAGCTGCTTGAACAATTTCAAAAATGATGGATCAAGCTGGCTTAATTCTTCCACGATCAACACAGAGATTCTATTATTTTTTACTCTATCATATATGATGTCAAATATATACTCTTGTGTAGCCGGTTTTCCACGCAAGGCAAATCCGTCATCGATTACAAGAATATCTGCATTAGCATATACATCAAGCATTGATTTCTGGTGCTTCAAATCAGCGAGAATCTGATCGATAAGATCTATCGCAGAAACAGTTTTCAATGTCTTGTTATGTGCCAGTGCATAGTCCCCAAGGATTCCGTTTGTTAGATGGCTTTTTCCTACACCGCTTGGTCCACATAGGATCATAGGATTATGATGATCAACAGCGGTCAGGTCTCTAATCGCAAGAGAATTGGTCTCTCCAGAATAGAAATACGGCCTGCAGCTCGTGCGGAATTCATATTTTCGCACATTCTTTGGTAATTTCACATTCTTCTCCTTTACCTAATCTCGGATTAAGCACATATGCTCTCAAACAAGTCAAACTCCATCCGCCGATTTCATACTTTCAGTCGCCATTTATCGCACATGCATATATTGTATACCATTTTGTTGATATCCGCAAACTGTCATGTTATAATTTCATACACCGTTTAATGTGTAGGAACTCCATACGGTTTCAAAGTACATCTATGGCAGAGCAAGGGAGTGACAATTATGCATCATGGCGTATTCTGCGGTAAAAATGCAAGTGCTCAGTCAAAGCGGATTCTGATTCTCGGCGAGTCCCATCACGGCGAGCAAGAAAGCACAACCTCTGTAGTAAAGAACTACTGGGCAAATTACTGTGAAAACAGCACCGGTCGTGATAAGGCATATCGTTTTTTTGAAAATATTGTACGGACATTTGGCATTGACCCCGAATTATATCGCATTGACTTTTGGGATAGTGTATATTTCGGCAATTATGTCGAAACATCATGTGGTATAGGTAATGAGCTGGCTAAAAAAGCCGTTAAACTGTATCGGAACAGTTACAACGGTAACCTGTTTCGATTCATTCAAGAAAACGAAATAGACATGGTATTCTGTTTTAGCCGGCTCGTTTTTAACAATCTTCCGCCTGTGGATAAACCGGATTTATGGATATCTGACGGTTCCGATTCTCACCGTCTTGAATCACGCACTTATTCTCAAGTAAATATCCCGGACGGCGAAGTGATCACCCTCGATAAGCCTGTTACAGTATATGGTCTTCGACATCCATCACGAGGATATAGTTGGAAAAAATATTTGGATAGAATAACAAGAATTGCAGCAGATGCACTTTCGATTTGTCATTCCGTTGCAGATAATGCATAACCCATGAGCAGGACAACTGTCCTGCTCACATCTTTATTTTCCCCCCGTTATCTCCAAAGTCGCAGTTCCTTGCCCGTATTCCAGCCATCGCAGACATCGTAGAAAATCGTCCAAGCTGTATCGTTTTCATACAGCATATAGGCCGCCAGACGAACATAGGTCGCGGCGATGGACAGGATATGTGCCTCTGGGAACAAATACTGGGTTCTCCGGCAACTTTCCATAAACCACGGCTCCACCTGATGGGCCTCAAGCAACTTCGTATCCTCCTCGGTAAATCCCCTTCGGCTGATGCGTCCTATGCGCACATCATACATGATATGCGTGGCATCTTCACGATCCACGTCACGGGCGACAAGATAACGGAATACCTCCTCGCGGGTGAGAAATACATGCTCTGGTGCAACGCCTGCATCAAGCTGTTCGGTAGCATTCATGGCATAATGTACACCAAGCAGGCGGACAAATTGCTGCAGGTTAGTCAAGGGAAACCGATCCATATATTTGTCCAGACAGTAACTATAACTATACTGCATATGAATCATGTCAGCGAAAAGCTGATAGTCACCATTCATCGTTTCCTTTTTCAGTGCCTGACGCAGTAGCTCATACACGCGAGGATCATCCATATCGGCATCCCATATCACACCCGTTTCCTTTCGGCAGCGATATAGTGCTTCATAGCTGTCAGCGTGAAGAATCATGAACTCAATGACGCCCTTTTCATCATGCGTATAGTCCCAAAAACGCCCAAAATCAGCAGCGCCCACATCTTCATACTTGATGGGCAGAACAGGGAACGCATTCTTTTGGGGCAGAATGGTATAGATCATATTATCATCCCGTGTCCATTTCTGCTCCTCATAAAAGCGGATCAATCCTCGGAAGTCCTCGTCCTCCAGCATGTTCATTGTGTTATCCTGCTCACCGTAAGCTGCAGCATAAGCATCCATCACACGCTGACGCTGCGTGGAATTTTCTTCCCAGATATGGCCTTCTATGGTCACGGGGATCGCCCGGCTACCCCATGGCGAGTCATTGTCCTGCTTGGCAAGCGCCTGCAGTATGTTTTGCGAGCACCTGATGTCGATACGGCAAAGCGAGCCCTCTTTCCCTGTGAAGCAGGAGCCTGCGGCAAGATCGTAACCCTCCTCACGGAGCACCTCCCCACAAGCGGGACAGCAGGTACTGCTTTCCGTTGTCAGTTCAAAATGACCGCATTTGGGGCACCACACATGTCGCGGCAAGGGATTGAACTCCGTGACACCCATCAGGTAGAGGAAATACGAAGAACCCCATGCACCCATAAGCATCATCTCGCCCTGTTCACGGTGAATAAAATCCGAAAGGCGAATCAGATACTCCATACTCTTCGCGCCCAAAGCGCTGTCGATCTGTTGCAGCTCCCATGTCAGCTGATCACGGCAGTAATCGGGAATATGCACGCCGTACTTCTCACGCAGTTTATCCTCTGCCATAATACAAAGGCGCGGCATCGCCTCTCGGTGCTCTTCCTCTGCGTTCTGCGCCAGTTCCTCGGGCAGTATAGAGAACTCCTCGATCTGCTCCAGAATCTGCTGTGGACCGTCCCACAGCACCCTTTGCGGAATATCCGCCTCATGGGGCAGCACATAAAGCGTGCGGTACAGTTCCTCCAACTCTGCGCCGTCTCTTGTGACAGGCGGTGTGTCGGGCTGTCCCCAGTAATGCCGAAAAGCACGGTAGGCATGCCAGCGCGGGCCGTATTTCGGGCCGATCGCCCTTGTATCCTGCACGGCACAAGCGGGAATACCCATCTCCGCAGCCAAACGGCAGGTTTCCACGCAGATATCGTAAGGCTCGGCAGACACTTCCAGATAGTCATAGCCCTGCGTGATACGGCGCAGCGTGTTTTCATCCTTGTGCAGCGAAATGGCACGAGCGAGCTGTCCGTTCTGTGCGCAGGCGCCTACCAGTAATCCCTCACGCAGTTCCTCCAGTTGTCCGCGTGTGATATGCTTGCCCACCATTTCACCCTGTCGGTGCATCAGCGTGACCAGGCGGAACAAATTATCCAGGCCTGCGCGCGTGCGTGCCAGCACGGTCACCTCGTAGCGATCGTCCTCGTCGATACAATCCAAAGTCACACCGTAGATCAGGCGGATATTGGCCGCCTGCGCCGCCTTTGTGGCAGGATAGTAGGAGGCCACACTATGGCGGTCCGTAACAGCCACCGCAGAGCAGCCGCCGCTTGCCAGCGTTTCAATCAGGGTGATGGGATCTACCAAAGAAAAGTTTTCGGAAAAGTGACTTTCCGTATGTAATTCAATCCGCTGTTTCATAAGCTTTCTCCTCCAAATAACGATTGACCTGCAGTTGCAGGCGCTATCTGTCAATTCCGCTGGCAAGCGCCTGACGGTACAGCGTGTTCAATTGCTCGGTCAGTAATTTTCGATCAGAATCCCAGACAATGTGGTCCAAGGAGGGAATGTTGTCTTCTTGCGATTGCAGCAACATACTCGCCCAACGGGAACGCAGCTGCTGCAGCTGACGGCTCTGCCATTCGTTGGCGTTGTCATCCCGTTTTCCCGATAGCAGTTGCTCCATCACCGATAGCTGCTCTTCGAGAAATGTGAGTGCCACCGTCTGCGATTCCTCCGGCAGCTGCAGGCAAATTGACAGCATATGGCATACCATGCGCAGAATCTCGAGGATTTTCTCATCCTGCGGTGCCTGCTCCACCTGCTTTTCCCGATCCGGTGCAGTCAATGCGTTGATCTGATCCAGCACAGCCTTGCGCTGCACGGCGAGATTTTTGCTGCGCTGCTCCGGCAGGTCTTCGGTGGTATCCTGGAAGAACACGCGCACCTGCTCCTGCGGGCGGTAGGAAAACACCTGACGGCCCTGCTTCACAAGGCTGAACAAGGTGCGGTTTTCCAGTTGCCGCACATCGCCGTGCAGCAATATCTCCGGCTCTATGCCGAACAGTTCCGCCAACTGCGTCGCGCGCTTTTGCGGAATTGTCTTGCGACCATTCTCCCATGCGCAAAGTGCCTGCCGCGAAACATCCAATTCACGCGCCAGCATGCCCTGCGTATAGTTGCAGCGTGTGCGGATGTGATATAGCATACTCTTCAACTCAATTCCCCTCCAACAGATGTGCGCTCATCCTGTCACCAAGGGTATCCTTGGTTGACGCTGAGCGTTAAGACGAAACCTTTACAGTTTCCATTCTCTCATAAACGGTGTCCAAAAAAGGGGGCAGATCGTAAATAATGGTGGCAAAAAGAAACCGG
>JAZLIB010000131.1:0-20731 GCA_045617185.1 Vescimonas sp. | reverse complement strand
CAGGTCACCTTACCGGCCATTGCCAGATCCACATAGGCGTCCACGTACATCTCGGTATGTACGCCCAGATCCTTCAGATCGGACTCGCACAGCATCGCGCCCACGGTATTGGGCATACCGCCGATACCCAGCTGCAGGCAGGCGCCGTTGGGAATCTGCTCCACGATCAGTTTAGCCACGGCCTTATCCACATCGGTAGCAGGATTGGAGGGCTGAATACCCATGGGGTCGTTGCGGCCTTCAACGATCATGTCCACTTCGCTGATATGAATGCACTCGTCAAAGCCGCCCAGGCAGCGCGGCATATTCTCGTTGACTTCCACGATGATGACCTTGGCCTTATCGCAAACAGCACGGATATGAGAGGCAGACAGGCCGAAGTTAAAATAACCGTGGCTATCCATAGGAGCCACCTGGAACATAGCCACATCGGGCGGCGTGATATGGTCGGTGTAGTAGCGAGGCAATTCGCTATAGCGCATGGGCTCATGGAAACCGGCACCGGTAGCAATGTGCTTACGCTCCACGGCGCTCATGTGGTGAGAGTTGAAAATAATATGATGGACGGGGTCCTCAATATCGAAAATGGCAGGTTTCCAAAGACTGATACCGCCGCGAACCTTCACATCCTCCAGTTCCGGTGCACGGCGAGCCAACGCCTCATCCAGTACACGGGGATGAATGGCGCAGAAACCATAGTCTACCCAGTCGCCTGATTTAATGATCTTCACTGCCTCGTCGGCCGTGACCAGTTTCTCCTGATACATCTTCTGAAAATCTGCAAAAGCCATGAAATGCTCCTCCTTCGATCAAATTGAGTTCTATGCTCAAATCTATTGTTAATTTTACCACAATGATTTGGTAAATGGCAGTACTTTTGTTAATAAAATATCAAAATTGTTGTATTGCACAATTTGTCACTTTTCTTTTAGTCGATATAACAAAAGAGCCGACACCGCAGTGTCGGCTCTTTGATTGCTTGATTTTCTGAATTACTCAGCGTCCTCAGCGACTTCTTCCTCAGCGGCAGCGGGTGCCAACAGAGCGCGGATGGACAGGGAGATCTTCTGCTTCTCTTCGTCGATAGCAGTGATCTTAGCATCAACCATCTGACCCTCGGACAGAACGTCACCGGGCTTCTCGATGCGGCGATCAGCAATCTGGGAGATGTGGATCAGGCCATCCACACCGGGAACTACCTCAGCGAAAGCGCCGAAGGTCATCAGCTTGACGATACGCACGTTAGCGACGTCACCGACTTTATAGGTTTCCATGAACTTGTCCCAAGGATTGCAGGAACGATCCTTCACGCCCAGAGAGATCTTGTGCTTCTCAGCGTCGAAGGAAATGACATACACGTCCAGAGTATCACCAACAGAAACGACCTCTGCGGGATTCTTGATACGGCTCCAGCTCAGCTCGGAGATATGTACCATACCGTCCACGCCGCCGATGTCAACGAACACACCGTAGGAAGTCATGGACTTCACGGTACCGGTGTAACGCTTGCCTTCTTCGATGTTGTTCCAGATCTCAGCCTGAGCTGCTGCACGAGCTTCGTAAGCAACGGCACGGATGGAACCCACCACGCGGCGGCGAGCACGGTTCACTTCGGTAATACGCAGGGACACAGTCTGACCGATCATCTCGCTCAGCTCAGCACCGCGGGGCTGACCGCTCTGAGAAGCGGGCACGAACACGCGCACGCCCTTGACGTTGACAACGATACCGCCCTTATTCTCTTCGGTAACCTTACCTTCGAGAGTGACCTTGTTCTCGCGTGCATCTTCGATGTCTTCCCAGACCTTCACAGCGTCCAGACGCTTCTTGGACAGCATAGCATAGCCTTCCACGTCGTTGACACGGATAATATAGGTCTCGATCTCGTCACCGACCTTCACGATATCCTCGGGCTTAGCGTTGGGATCTGCGGACAGCTCATCAATAGCGATATAGCCAGCCTGCTTGCAGCCCAGGTCAACCTGCACTTCGGTGGGACCGATTGCAGTCACAATACCGGTTACCTTCTCTCCTGTATTTAAAGTCTTAAAAGATTTTTCCAGCATTTCTTCGAAGCTCTCTTCCATAGCTTCCATGTTCTTGATTTCTTCGCTCATCGTTGTATATACCTCCTTAATGATGCCCGCAGGTGTGGAGGCGCCGGCCGTCAGCCCCGCCACAGTACATCCTTCAAAAAATTCAGCTTTCAGCTGTGCCGCGCTCTCGATCTGATACACGGCCGGGCAGCTTTTTCCGCAGATTTCCGTCAGATGCCTTGTGTTAGCACTTTTCGGGTCTCCCACCACAACCATCACATCTACCTGAGAGGCCAGTTCCGCCGCCTCAGATTGACGCTTATGCGTAGCATTACATATTGTATCAAATAATTTTACGTTTGTACACTCTTTTTTTAAAATTTCTGCAGATGTTTCCCAAATTGCTCGAATACATGTCGTCTGGGCAACCGCTACAATAGGCAAATGGCATCGTTCCGGGTCTTCTTTCAGCCATTTTTCCAGTTCTTTCGGTCCATCAAATACCCGCGAACGCGCCGACCAGCTTGCCACGCCCATCACCTCGGGATGATGCGGCTCACCGATAATAATGGGTGTACTTCCCTCTTCATCGGCATGGGCCACCAACTGCTGCAACCTCAGAACATTGGGGCAGGTGGCATCCACACACTCCGCACCGATCTGATGCAGGTAGGAAAATACATCTTTTTTCTCGCCGTGGGCGCGGATCAGCACCGTGTCTTCCGGGCGGATATTTTCCACGCCGCTGATCTGCCGTGCACCCAACTGCTCCAGCTGCGCCACCACATTGGCATTATGGATAATGCTGCCCAGCATGACACAGCCGCCCTTATCCTGCGCAGTCTTTGTTGCCAGATTTACAGCACGCTCTACACCATAGCAAAAGCCGGCAGATTTTGCCTGAATGACCTTCATGAAATGCCTCCCAGTTCGTATGCCTGACGCATGACCTCGTCGGCATTGGTCTGATACTCCTCTGCCGTTCCCTTGCGTCCGGTATAGACCGGTGTGTAGGGTTTGCCAAAGATGATCGGCACACGTTGGAACAGTTTCTTCGTTGTGCCGATAAATACCGGCAGCATCTTGACGCCGGAACGAATGGCAATCATAGCCACGCCGCCCTTGACTGCCACCGATTTCGGTTTTCTGACGCGGGTTCCCTCAGGGAAAATCAAAAGATGAGCCCCCGCTTTCAGGCTTTGAATCGCTGTTTTTACGGCGCTGATATCCGAGTGGCCGCGGTTAACGGGAAAGGCTCCCATCTTGCGGATAACAGCATTCACCACCGGAATATGAAACAATTGCTCTTTTGCCATAATCCGCAGCTTTGTACACTTGGACATCGCTAAGATCAGTAAAACGGGATCCCAGTTACTGCTGTGATTGGCGCATAGTAACACCGGCTCATCAGGCAGATTTTCCAATCCTTTAACATCAATGGGGTGAAACAGTAAAACGATAGGACGCGCAATCGTCCACATAAACTCGTAAAACTTATTTCTCACCGCCCAATGCCTCCTTAATGACACGCAAAAGCAACTGCTTGCTCTCTTCAAAATTGATATCGCCGGTGTCCACCAGCACAGCATCTTCTGCCTGCCGCAGGGGAGCCGTTTCACGATGGCTGTCTGCCCAGTCGCGCTTTTCGATGTCGCTCAGTACTTCCTCAAAGGGGCAGGGCGTACCGCGCTCCTCCAGTTCCTTCATACGACGTTTGGCACGTACTTCAGCAGGTGCAGTAAGGAAAATCTTCACATCAGCATCGGGCAACACCACCGTACCGATGTCGCGTCCGTCCATGATCACACAATAGCGCTTTGCCATGTCGCGCTGCATATCCAGCAAAAAAGCACGTACAGTGGGAATGGCAGATACGGCAGAAGCGTACATGGAGATCTGCGGCAGACGGATCTCGGTTGTCACATCCTCGCCGCACAGCAACATGTGCTGCAAACCGTCATCGCTGTAGCACATATCGACCCTGATATTGGGCAGCGAAGCCGTAACGGCCTCTGTGTCCTTCGGGTCAATACCGTTCTTCCAGGCATAATAGCCGATAGAGCGATACAGTGCGCCCGTATCCACATACACAATGCCCATCTCAGCGGCAATGGCTTTTGCCAGAGTACTTTTACCGGCTCCGGAAGGTCCGTCAATTGCAATGGAATAGTTTTTCTCAGTCATATTTCTTACCTCAATTTTCTGCAGCAGATATGCCGGCTTTTCGTCCCGTAGCCCAGGCAATCTGTAAATTAAATCCACCGGTATAGGCGTCCACGTCCAGCAATTCGCCGGCCAGATATAAACCACTCAGCGGTTTGGGTTCCATAGTTGAGGGTTGTACCTCGCCCACTTTCACACCACCCGTTGTCACGATAGCCTCCGCAACCGGCCGTGTACCGGATATAGCCACGGGAAAATGCTTTAAAAGGTCGATCAGCGCACGGCGCTGTTCTTTCGTCAGGGCGTTTGCCTTCTGCTCTGCCACCATGGAAAGTTTGTCCAGTACCACGCTCACCATACTGCGGTGTACCAAACCACCGATAATCTTATCCATACCCTTATTGGGATTTTCGGAAATATCACGCAGGATTCGCGCTTCCAGTTTCTGCTCGTCCAATGCCGGCTTCAGATCGATCACCAGCCGATATGCGTCCTTTTCCCAGTTTCGCAAATGGGCACTGGCGGAAAGCACCAACGGACCGGATACGCCGAAATGGGTAAACAGCATCTCGCCAAACTCACGAAACACCACCTTGTTCTTTTTATTGAACACAGTCAGTTCCACATTTTTCAGTGCCAGTCCCTGCATCTGTCCGCAGCACGCATCGGGACTCTGCAGCGGCACCAATGACCCCCGCGGCTCAATGATCGTATGACCGCACTCAGCCGCCATACGGTACCCATCGCCCGTTGATCCTGTGCCCGGATAGGACACACCGCCGGTTGCCAGAATAGCGGCATCGGCCGGATAATAGCCTTTCTCGCCTTTCACAGCCGTTACGCAGCCGCCAGCCGATACAGTCGTCATAGCCCGGTCGCGCACGATGTTCACGTGCAGCCTATGCAGTCGGTTCTTCAGCGCACCCGACACATCGAATGCACAATCGGACACGGGAAACACACGGTTGCCCCGTTCCACCTTCAAAGGCACGCCAAGTGCTTCAAAAAAAGCCATGGCATCTTGTGCATCAAAGGCAGAAAGGGCACTGTAAAGGAATTTTCCATTACGGGGAATATTGGCCATCAGGCCGTCCAGATCCGAGTCATTGGTCACATTGCAGCGGCCTTTTCCCGTAATATTCAACTTTTTACCCAAGCGTTCATTGGGTTCCAGCAGCGTCACTTCCGCGCCACGCTCCGCAGCCGAGATTGCTGCCATCATACCGGCAGCACCGCCGCCGATTACTACTACCTTTTTACTCATCTTCTGTCTTGCCGAAAATATTATATCGTGCCCACACCTTTTCCAGTTCCGAATAGGTGTTGGAAATTTCCTCTTTTTTCTGTCGACCCACAGCCACGATCAACGCATTAAGCAGGCTCAAAGGTGCCGCCATAGAGTCAACCATGGAAATCATGTCACTTCGAACAAGCAATGATGCGCTGGCCAACTGGTATAGCGGCGACATCTGACTGTCTGTGATGGCAATCACTTCTGCACCGCGATCACGGGCAAAATGCACTGCATTCTCCGTCATCTTGGAGTAGCGGGGGAAACTGATGCCCACCAGCACATCACCGGGTCCGATACGAAGCATCTGCTCAAAAATTTCACCGGCAGAAAAATTCTGCACCAATGTCACATTTTTGAAAATAAGATGGAAATAGAAATTTAAGTAACCTGCCAGAAATGATGACGAGCGCACGCCCAGCAGATAGATATGCTCTGCATGCACCAGTTTGTCCACCACGCAGTTGAATTCTTCGCGATCTACCTGATCAATAGCCGTGTGGATACTGTTCATATCGCGCTGCATCACCGTACCCAGAATATCCGAATCGGCAATCAGTTCACTGGATGCCTGAATACGCTGGATAGATGTCAGTTTACCGCGAATGATCTCCTGTAATGCCTTTTGCATAGCAGGGTATCCATCGTAACCCAGTTCCGTAGCAAAACGCACCACCGTGGATTCACTGACCTGTGCAGTCTTGCCCAACTTATTGGCTGTCATAAAGGCTGCCTTGTCATAGTTAGCCAATATATACTCTGCGATTCGTTTTTGTCCCTTGGAAAAGTCTTTCATCTGGGACTGAATCGCCTGCAATACACTCTTACTCACTTTTCATCGCTTCCTTTTACTGATTGCAGTTCTTCTTCGGTTAAGTAGCGCCACTTCCCGCTTGGCAAACCGCCTAATGTAAAGGTATGTTCCTTCACACGTATAAGCCGTTCCACACGCAGTCCCACCTGCGCGCACATACGGCGGATCTGTCTGTTTTTGCCCTCGTGTATGGTAATACGCAGGCACATTCTCCCCTTTTCCTGCGAGATTTTCTCTACCTGCGCAGGGCGTATGGCCTCACCGTCCAGATCACGGATCGCCATCAGCCTTTCCGATGCCTTTTCCAGCGCACCGCTGACTGTCACCATATACACCTTGTTAATTTCATTTTTAGGATGAAGCAAGGACTGCATCCACTCACCGTCATTGGTAAAAAGCAGCAATCCCTCGGAGTCCATATCCAGTCTGCCCACGGGGAAAACACGTTTACCGCAGTCCGTCACCAGGTCCGCCGCCGTCTTTCGTCCGAATTCGTCTGAAAGTGTGGTTACGTACCCACGTGGCTTATGGAGCATGATATACACATACGATTGCTCCAATTCCAAAGTGCGGCCGTCCACTTCAATGGTGTCGCAATTGGGATCGGCTTTATCCCCCAAAGATGCCACCGTACCGTTAACGCAAACGCGACCTTCGCGCAGCCAGTCTTCTGCCGTGCGGCGGGAGCATAGTCCCGATCTTGCCATCAGTTTTTGCAGGCGCTCTGTCATGTTCTCCTACTCTTTCCGCACACCGCCGGTCAAAACGAGCCATGCCGTTTTACTGGGCTGATCTGCCAATTGTGCAAATCCAAAGTCATAAAGGGCAGCATGATCCGCCCAGTCGTTGCCATCTTGCAGCGTAACCGCCACCAGGCAGTGACCGTCGCGTTGGACGCAAGAAACCAATGTACGTCCCGCCGCCTTGGTGAAGCCGGTCTTCATACCCACACAGCCCTCCACCTCATGCAACAAACGATTGTGATTGCTCATCACGCGTCCGTTGATCGTGACACTTTTGGTGGAACATAGGCGCATCAACGTAGCATTATGTGCCGCATGTGCAGCCAATAAAGCCATGTCATGGGCGGTGGAATAATGTGCCTCATCGTCCAGCCCGTTGGGATTGGCAAAGGAACTGCCAACCATACCCAACTGCTGTGCCTTCTGATTCATCAGCGATACAAACTTTGTCAGTCCGCCGCAGTAATCAGCCAGCACCAACGCCGCATCGTTGCCCGAGCACAGCAGTAATCCGTAGAGTAATTCCTCCACCGTTACCTGCTCACCGGGTTTCAAATACATGGATGAGCCTTCCACCATGTGGCTTTGCTTCACTGTAACCACCTGATGCAGTCCGCCATAATCCAGCACCACCAAAGCCGTCATGATCTTGGTGGTGCTGGCAATAAGCATTTGTTTCTGTGCGTTTTTTTCAAATAGAATCTCGCCGCTGTCTGCATCCATCAGAACAGCCGCCGTAGCTGACACATCCAGTCCATACACCGTACTTGGGAAAATCACCACAAGCAGGAATACCGCAAGAAGGTATGTCAACAATCTTTTTTTCATGAAATCACCTTTTTCATATAGGGTGACTCCATTATATTCACTTAGAAGCCGCTCTTTTCCGCTTTCTTTTTATCGATGAAATTCTCCACGCGATCCATAACCTCGGGTACCATCTCGATCACGCGATCCACGGTGGTCACAGCGGGGATTGCCACGGGAATCACGCGGGTAACGCCTTCCTTCACCACGAGGAAAGCCACCGGCTCGACCTTGACGCCGGCCGTGCTGGCACCGCCGAACTTGGGGCCCTGCTTACCGTAATCACCGCCGCCGCAGCCAAAGCCAAAGCTCAGACGGGACACGGGGATCAGCGTCACACCGTCGGGCGTGGTAATAGGCTCGCCGATAATGCTGTTCGAATCCACCATTTCACGAATTTTGCCCATTGAGGTCTCCATCAGGGAGGTCAGAGAGTTGCTCTTCTTTTCGTTCATTTCCATGGTTTTTTGTCCTTTCTTTATTTAAGCTTCGGTTGTTTGTTTATTTTCATTAGATTGGTTTGCTTTCTGTTCTGCCTCTTTCAGGCGCTTAGCCTTCTTGAAAGCAAGGAACCATTTCAATAGCGGGTTTGCCGCCGAGAATCCGATAGCGAAGAAATCCCGAATCTGGAAACTGATCCCCAATTCACCCTCTGCCTTGGTCGATGCCGCCTGAAAGTCCACATCCAAATGGATAGAAGGATTGGGAATCTTAACCATCATTTCCAGTTGCGGCATCAGTGTCCACATAGCGGTGCTGGCCCAGCCGTACATCTCCGATGTTTTGGCCGGATCATCACTTCCAAAGATCAGTGAAAGTCGCATGGGATCAATACGCATACGCTGACCCGTTTTCTTCAGCGTCCTTTTGATCGCCTCAAATACCGTCGGAATCAAAGAACAGATATCCTGAAACGTCAATCCCAGTTTCTTCCTTTCTTTCGTTTTTTCATCTTCAGATTTTGATTTCTTTTTCTTTTCTTTTTTTGGTTTTGCCTCTTTCTTAGGTTTCTCCTTTTTGGGTATCATGGCAATTTTGGCAGGCCCGATAAAGAGGTCCACTTTCAACTCGCCGCCGAATGCCACGTGTACACCAACGCGCAAAAACAATATCAGCAAAATCAGCGCAAGTAATATACCCAGTATCCACAATGCAACCAAGAGCGTCCCCCCTCTCGTTTATTCGGCACTCAGATTATCCAAAACCGTACCGTCCTCACCCAGACGCATCTGGCCGTCTGTTTCGATGCCGGGCATCTCAGGCAGATCGTCCAGCGAGTTCAGATGGAATGCACGCAGGAAAGCCTGCGTCGTGCGATACAGACGCGGCCGACCGGGCACCTGCAAACGGCCGCACTCTTCGATTAAGTGGCGGTCAAGCAGCAGTCCCACTGTATAAGAACTGTCTACGCCGCGGATCTGATCCACATAGGCGCGTGTCGTTGGCTGATAGTAGGCGATGATGGTCAGCACCTCCAGCGCCGGCTGGCTCAGTTTGGCAGGCTTGCGAATCTCGAAAGCCTTACGGATGTAGTCGGCATATTCCGGAGCCGAGCACAGTTGATAACTGTCCTCCATCCGCACCAGACGCATACCTCGTCGTTCAAAACTATAGTAGTCCGAAAGTTTTTGCAGCACCAGTTCTACCGTAGGCTTGTCCATATCCATCGCCAGGCAGATACGGTCTACCGCAACCGGCTCACCGGAGGCAAATAAAATACCCTCGATAGCAGCCTCTATTTCTTTCATTTCCAATGTAGTATCCATGTATCTTCCTCGTCAATTGATCTCTTTGGGCATCTCTTCCTGACAACTGACGGCACAGTCCTCCGTACCGCCCACCAGTTTGATGATGCGGTTGCGGCACAGTTCCAACACCGCCATAAAGGTTGCCACCAGTTCGCTGCGGCTGCGGCTTCCGCGGAAGAGCAGCAAAAAGCGTGTAATGCCGCCGATTTTCAGCCGTTCAACAATTTCCTTGGCCTTATTCTCCACGGGATACGGCTCACGCTTTACGATCTCGTCGAATGCCTTCAGCGGCGGTGTATCCACCTTACCGCGCCGATCCATCACTTCCTGCATGGCGATGATCAGATCGCCCGGTTCCTGATCGTACTCGTAAATCTTGCCCCGCTCCATAGGCTCGGGATTGCGTGTCATCACATTGCGTCCGAACTCACTCATGGGGCCCATACGCTCCGTCAGCAGTCTTACTTTAGCATAGGCCTCACCGCGCTGACGCTCCTCCAGAGATTTGATCAGTTCATCCATCTCGTTTTGGGCTTCCTCATCTTCGATGGACAGCAGCATGCGGGTCTTAATATACATCAGATGTGCGGCCATAGTGACAAATTCACTGGCCACTTCCAAATCCATCTGCTGCCGCTTTTCCAGATATTCCAGATACTGCTCAAGAATCAACGCAATGGGGATATCCTGAATCTCTATTTTGTTTTTGCTCAATAGGAAAAGGATCAGGTCCAGCGGGCCTTCAAAATCCTGCAAAGCCTCATCAGCCTTGCTCTGTACCACCTTTTCCAGCTTGAAAATAGGATTATCCAATCGTTACACCTCAAAAGCCGACAACGCGGCAGAATAAATCAAACACCCAGGAAATCGCCTGCGACAGATAAGTGTCGCCGATATCCAGCAGTACAACGGCCCACAGCAGGATCATACCGTACCGTTCATAGCGCAAAACGGTGTTGTATGCCCGATCGGGCAATAGGGAAAACAGTACCTTCGATCCGTCCAATGGCGGAATAGGTACCAGATTAAAAAGTCCCAAACCGACGGACAGAATGGCTGTACTCAGCAGGAAATCAAACAGTGCCTGATTGAATACGGTATATGTTGCGTGATCGTATAGAATCCTCGCGCTGAATAACAGCAGCAACGCCAGCAGGAAGTTGGATACCGGCCCTGCCAGCGCGGTCAACGCCATACCCTGCTTTGGTTTTTTGAAATAGTTCGGGTTGACCGGCACGGGTTTTGCCCATCCGAATCCGGCCACCAGCATCATGGCAAGGCCGAACCAGTCGATGTGATGGAGCGGATTCAAGCTCAGTCGGTGCGCCGCTTTTGCTGTCGGGTCACCCAGTGCATAGGCTGCCAGGCCGTGGCAGGTCTCATGAATGGTCAGGCACAAAAACACCGAAACCAGACGCAATATCATATCTCGCAGCGAGCCGAAATCCAGCGCCGCCCATAAGTTCGACAAGTAATGCAAAACGTTATCTCCCAAAAGACATAATCATCCAATTTATCTATTGTATTATATCAAAGAATAACCACAAATACAAGAAAAAATAACGGTTCTCGCAGGTACAGTTTTCCTTTATTCCATGTTTTGATATTGTATCCGTTTTGCTCACTTTATGTAACTGCTCTGTATCCGGATTGTAATGATTATTTGGATATAATACGTTATATTATTTATAAGGAAATAATAGTTATTCTTTTTATCGGAAAGGAGTTCGCTTATGGATCGTGTAAAAAATGTCGGTTCCCTCATTCTGCTGTTATTGCCGCTTTGTTTTTTATCCGCCGTCGTGGCGTTTCTCCTGCCCACGCATGGTGTTGTATTCTCCTGCATTACCGTTATTCTGGCTCTGGCAATTGCTACGCTGTGTGTAAACGGCTTGTTCCATATACGCCGTGACTTTTGAATTTTTCAGATCTCTTGTTTATTTTTCCCTATAAAAAGGACACGCTGCAGATTCTGCAGCGCGTCCTTTTTTTCGATTGATTCAGTGTAAGCCAATACCTTCTACCGGAGTTGTCACAGCCACGGAATCCACACTGTAAATTCTCATGGGATTCGTCACGCTGAATGTGTATATCTTACCGTAATCCATACGAGCAGCCAGATTCATCGTCAGACGATTGTTGTTATAGAGGCAACTCCAAAGTGTGGTAATATTGTAGAGATTATTACTGTGTCTGTAATTCAGATGGACATTGCTAAGCAGGTTGAATGCCTGATCAAAGTCCAGAACGTTGTTATTTTCTGCCAATGTACCACCGATAATCTCATAACGTTCCATGCCTTCGGGGTCATATTTGTCACTGCCCACGCCACCGTCTTCGGAAACATAGAAGTTGGTCACATATAGGCGTTGGAATTCCGGATTATCGGAACGGATCACACGCATCTCATTGTTCACATACTCAATGATCGCTGCATCGCCGGTGGCATCTGTCAGCAGATAGTGATAGCAGCAGCCCAAAGAATAGCCCAGTGCCAGTGTATCGTGCATATCAAAGGAATTGAACAGAGCAATACCTTCCTCTACAGTTGCACACTTATCAAGACATGCACGGATCATAGCCGTGGTAAACATATCCTTCTTACCGGTATTCTGTGCTGTACCGTTGTCGTGAATCTGCAGTACCGTAACAGCAAAACCGGTTTCATTCATACCGTCCAGGCACAGATAGGGAGCCAGAAGTGTCTGGAAACGGCCACCCAAAGAAGTGGGCTGCAGGCGATCCGTGGTCAGCAGGAAGTTTCCATCTACCATGGAGATACTTGCATAGGCATCGTCTGGGTGTGTCCAGACCACATAGCAGGGAGCATCCATATAGTCGAAGTTGCGTCCCATAATGTGATCACCGTTTTCGTTATATGCTTCATAGGCCGAGCAACCCAGATCGAAATTGCCCATTTCAAAGCTCATGGCGTTATTAAGAATATGCTTGGATGCATACACCAACAACTCGGCAGCCGAGGAAACGCCGGTATTCAGCAGGTCATCAATATCATAGTCATATTGATAGTCGATCAAATAGACATTCTTATCCAAATTACGCAGAGAACTCATGGTGGGCCACAGATTCTTATAGTAAGCGCCATCACCGAAAGTAGTCAGGAAAAACCGCTCAATATCCTTCTGGTTAAGCGTGCTGTCGCTCAAATCCACAGCATTTTCCACCGATACTTTCACAGTCGGAGCGTATGCAGCCATATTACCGTCAGCATCGTAAAGGCCGGAGTTCTTTTCAATCACCGCATACATGCCGAAACGCTCCACCGTGTCCTTTACCGGAATCTTCACGATCAGCTTTTGGCTATTTGCAGCACCGGCACCGCACCAGTGTGCAGAATAATCAAAACCCGTAACCGATACTGTCCGTCCATCTACAGAAACATTCACGTCTGTGCAGGGAACCTCTTGTGCAAAAGTACCGTCAGCTACATTATATGCCGCTGTGTAAACCGACACCTCACCTGCCACAGCAAAATCGTCTGTCAGGGTTTCTCGCAGCACCGAATCTGCGCCGAGTACAATCTCATGATTGCACAGTATTTGCTCCGTCACAATTTCATTGAATGCACTCAAAAGGCCAGCCGTATTGCTTGCCGCCAGATAGTAGCCGTTGTTGCGTCCGTCATTCTGGGTAGTATAGTTGCGCCAGGATGTGCAGGACGCGTCATAATCGCTGGAGATGAAGTGCATCAAGCCATTGGCGCTCTTTGCTGCACTGCGCCACACGGTCCAGATAATAGACTTCTTGGAGCTGACATAGTTTGCCGCCGGATTTGCATCATCAAAAGCACCAACCGTACAGATTGTTGCTCCCATCTTTTTCAGTTTTGCAGCCACCGACACGGCATCGTCAGCCTCATCGGGTGTATCGTAGTAATTGGAGAAATAGTCGCCGGAAGCAGTTGTTTCACCGGGATAACCATCAGTAAACAGTACAACCAACAACTTACGATCGTGCTGCGAACCATCTTCTGCCAGGTAAGCAGTATCACCGCGATTGCTGATAAGATTCTGCGCCTGCGTAAGTCCCAGATCCATGTAGGTCGCACCGGAAGGCTTTTCTGTCAAGGCATTTACTCTGTTTTTCAGTGCGTTCACACCGTCAGCATCAGCATCTGTCCAGTTGGCCAATGTTGTAGCCTTCGTACCAAAAGCGACAATGGCAATTCTGTGATTGGACTGTTCAGAGTAATCTGTTCCTACCTGCTCCACAAAGTGAGCAACAGCCTGCTTGAGTGCCTGCTGCCGTGTGAAGGTCTTGTCATACTTGTCTGCCATAGAGCCAGACTGATCCAACACCAGCACAATGTCGGCAGGCACACTCACCGTTTCAGATGGCTGCACTTTTTCTGCTGTCAGATAGGTTTCCCATGTCAGCATATTCTTCTTGTCATTGATTACCTGCGTGGTAACAATTTCACCGTTTTGCGGTTGCTCAGCGGTTACTATGACGGGCATCAGGCTGATCAGCATCAAGACAGCCATCAGCATGGGAAGAATTCTGTTTCTCCTGCTCATCCTGCTTCTCTCCTTTTCCCTTTATTTCTCAGATACGAATAGAACAACCCTATTCTGTTTTCATATTATCACACAGAAAATAAAAAGCAACATGCATTGCGCATTTTTAATCTATCGCACAATGCATGTTGAGAAAGAATTATTTAAATATTTTCCACCACAGCGCCGATTTTGCAGAGTTTATCAATAAATGCATTCATATCCGCCTCGGCAGTTGCTTCATCGATTTCAAATTCATTCAGAATAGTTTGTAAAATTGCGGTTTTATCCCATTCCCTTTCCAGGCATTTCCAAATAAGCACGCCTACTTCATTTACGGTAATCAACCCCACCGACTGTGATGCTGCCTCTCCGGTGGGGATAATGACAAGTTCCCCTGCAATTTCACGGGCAATAAAATTCTGATTTACCTTCATATATAAATCCTTTCTGTGATTATTCCGCCGAATCGTATGTACGCACCATAACTACCTGACTATAACCGCTGGCGTAGTGTGACGGGGCAACAACCTTTTCGGCATTAGCAGGCAAATCCGTGATTTTTGCCACATAGGTGATTCCGCCCACATAAGCCGCCTCGTCTTCATAGTAGAATTTATAGAACACGCGCACGCAAGGGATTGTTTCCCCGGAAATATTTTTCACACTGATAGTATCATCATTATTTTCCGTGATGCGTATCATATCTGAAGACATGGTCAGTGAATCGACTTCCGCCACAGACGCATGGCAATCCGTTATCGTTCCATCAACGTAGGGAGTCCTGTTCAATTCTTCCAGCACAATAACAGTGCCGGCCGGAATATCCGAGCCCTCAAAGTTCAGCGTCTGTCCGTTTAGCTCCAGCGTAATCTGTGCATACTCCACTGCCTGCTCTCCGCAGTTTTGCACAACAGCTGCTGCAATTCCGGAAATTTCAGCGTCAGATCCATCTTCGAGAAACACGCCGTCATAACCGGAAACATTCATCAGTCTGAGTTGCGTATTGGGAATAGCATAAGGCAATGTCACTTCCCCCTGGTTCTTGGCTCCGTCGGGCTTATCATTGCCGGGTGTTATACTTCCGGAATTATCTCCGTTGGACGTGTTGTTGTCATCGCTTGTGTTGTCATCGCTTGTGTCGTTCTCGTCAGGCTTATCAGAACTTATATCGACAACCTTTTGAGTATCCGGCTGCTTTGGTTCAGATGTACTGTGTTGCATCACTGCAACAATAGCCGCAGCAATAACTGCCAGCGCGACCACAAGGCAGATATATAATACTTTTTTATGTTTCATGTGCCTGCCTCCCCTCCAGAATTTGTGACTCCAGTTTTCTACATGCATCGGGATATTCCCGAGCCATCTGACAGCGATATTTCGGTATGGCTGTAAAATCTCCGTTTTCGGTATATGCCATTGCGGCGCAGACTCGACAGCGTTCCTTAATCGGACAGTCCTTACACGGTCCGGGCAGTCTGATGTGACAAGTATCCTCAACTACTGTCTTCCAGGCTGCTTCAAAACCGTTTTGGAATACGTCGATTCCCTCCCCGGGAAGCATACCGCAGGGAAGCATCTTTCCTTCCCAAGTGATCCAGAAACTGCATTTTCCGGCACGGCAAAGAATACCATCTCCCTCTTTATCTCCGCAATACTCCTCAAGATTATCGTCAAATGCAGGAAATTCCGCCGTCTTCATGTGTTCGAGAAATGCTTCTTCACCGTTCTGCAATGATTCGATTTTAGCCGCATAATATGCGGCATCTTCCGGTGTGAAACGATCGTTTGTTCCCACCATGGAAGCATCACGGCGCAGCGGCGGGAACATATAGGATGTAGCCTGCACGACCAGTCCCTCTTGTTTGGCAAAAGCAATGATTTCTTCCAGATCATCTGCATTGTAAGGTGTTACGCTGCAGTTCAGTTTCACCATTATATTTGCCTCTTTCAATAGGCGTATCGCATTGGTCACTTGTGTAAAACCGTCAGGATTGCCGCAAAGACGCCCATAGGTTTCGTTAGAGGCTCCGTAAAGCGTAATATTGATTCGAGAGGGCGGAGTTTCCTTCAGCCATGCAATGGTTTCCTCGTCAATCAGCGTTCCGTTGGAATTAATAGACAGTACCAAGCCCATTTTGTACAGTGCCTGAAAGATTTCTTTAAAATCCGGTCTTAAAAACGGTTCACCGCCGGTAAGCAATAAAAACAGCAGTCCATTTTCTCGTGCCGTTTTGCCAAGGCGAATCCATTCCTCAGCGCTGCGCAGGGGACGAATCGCCTCCTGCTGCTGTTTGGTCTTGCGCACATAGCACATACGACAGCTCATATTGCAAACCGGAGTAAGTTCAAATGTTCCATTGATGGGAACGCGCATCTGTGCCGCCTTTGTGTGCAGGAATTCAGTAATCGGTGCCTCCACGGGAATCTGAATCATACCTTATTCTCCTTAAAAATGGTATCGCGCGCCAATTCCACAGCAGCCTTGTCAGGCAGACATTCCAGAAGATAAACGGGAATCTCTCCCACAAGTTTCTCTATGCGCGAAAGTATCGTATCCATAAATATCTTATCCCAATAATGCACCGTCGTCTCGGAAAGCAGCAATTTCCACGCCTGACTCGGTGACAAGCGATACATGGTATTCTTTTGTGCCTGCCGTAAAATGACAATAGCGGTAAGGGGCGCAGACTCATTCCGATAAATCAAGGATGAACCGGCATAGGGCAATCCGAATGCCGTCCATTTTCCGTCAACCAATCGAATCGCGGCGCGATCCCCGTTAATAATCTCGGCATTTTCGTGCTGTACCCACAGATCAGCCTGCGTAGACTTCCCCGTTCCGGACGGAGCAGAAAACAGAATTCCCTGCCCCCTACTGCGAATAAAGGACGAATGCAGCAGGAAACCGTCATAAAATGCCATCAGGTTTTCCAATTGCAGCAGCGCACATAGATTGTGGGAATATCGCAGTTCATTTTCATGTGCAGCAAGATAGGCACATTCCATCCGATGCTCTTCAGCAATCCAGCACACACGGGCATAGGGTGCACTGTTCGGGCCAAGGCAAAAATACGCTGCATTGTCGCAAAACAAGGTGTTGATTGCCCTATAATAATCCTCCGGCATTTCGATAGCATCTACCGGATAGCAGGTGAAGTGTATGTCGCACGGTTCGCCGTCATCAGGCCGGATAAAGTTTTCGGATTCTCTCTGCACATTAAGTGAAAAGGGCAGCGTACAACGAATACGCACGCCGGAAATATCATAGATAAAATTCATCATATTATAACATACAGATGGCGGTCTTGATCTTCAAGACCGCCATCGTAATTGCCGTTAACGGCAGAATGGTTGATTAGGAACCGAAAATGGTAATGCCACTGCTTGGTGTATTATAGCACACACCAAAAGCCTCACCATCAGTACCGAGAGTCATGTTGCACGCAGGTGCTTCAACCCATGCAATAAAGTTACCCATATCCCATCCGCAGGTGGACTTATCGCTATGGTTGGGCTTACCCAGAGTAGTGCCGCCACCGGGTACACCGCAGGTACTGGCAATATTCTGGTTCAGTGCAAAGCTTTCCACAAAAACTTCGGGTTTAATATATGCTTTTTTCACAGTAAACCCTCCTTATTTCCAGCTGAACAAGCTCTTGATAGCCTTGAACAGTGTCTTGACGATGCTCACGGCAATAGCCGGTGCAGGATTGGGCGTAGGTTCAGGATCGGGAGTCGGCTCGGGATCGAGAGTCGGCTCGGGATCAACGTCGGGCACAACAATAGGATCGTTGGAATCCACGATGGGATCAACCGCCTCTTCCTCGTAGGGAACCACGTCCAGCGTGGAGAAGCTACTTGCATAGCTCATCAAAGGAGCCTTAGCCATAGCAAACAGTTTAGTAGGCACATCACCTGCCACACGCAGCTTGGAGATAGCAAGCACGCTGTCGCTGGTGTTCTCAATTCTGACATTGCCCTCGGCATCAGGTGTGACCTTGTAGTACAGATCGGAAGCATGAGCGACAGACACTTCACTGGTGCTGCTGCCATTGGTCATCTTAACTGTTGTACTGCCCTCGGGTGCGCTCATACCGATGTAGTAGTCGGTACCGTTGCCCGCACTGGTCACCTGGAACATGATAGCCTGACCCTCAGCCAGATAGACCTCATTTTCAGGGCCGTAGGCTTCATAGGTTGCCACCTTGTCAGTATTGCCGCTGTCAGTGAACACGATGCCATCTGCGACGCCGAAGTCCTCGGCCTTAAGCAGCATATCGCGAACCTCGACAAACTGAGCATTGCGCTCACTCACATCATACAGAGTGGTATCCTCCATGGGATTGTATACGCGAACGCCGTCCAGATAATAGGTCACACGGGTACCGGCAGCGGTAGACACATAGATGGTCACAGTATAATCGCCGAAAGGCAGATCATTGAAGCTGATGGTAGGCACCTGATAGAAGTCCTTACCCTGCTTGAGCAGGTTGTCTACGGTCATGACCTTATTCACACCATTACCGGACAGAACAGCCATGACGGTACCGGTCTCACCATTGGTGCGGCTATACACATCTACACCGGTACCGGTGAAGGTAAAGCTGGCAGTAGGCAGATTGCTCTTGCTTGCCACAGCCTTGTGAGCGTTGCCGTCGGAATAAGTCGCATCATCAGCCAAAGTGGAATTGTCTTTACCACCGTGGATGCTGTTTGCTACTTCATTCTGATTTGCGCTATTGCCGTCTGTTGTCCAGGTACCCTTATAGTCGATGGTAACAAAATCGTCCTCGTAGTAGACGTTGTTCGCAGGAATTACATTGACCTTGCTCCACAGATTACCGTTTGCATTAGCGGTAGCGCTCTTAACAGCAGAGTCATTGCTCTGACCGAACACATAGAACGTGTCCGCGCCATCCCACTTCATGGTATTAGGAGTATAAGTCATGCCATCCAGAGTGCCATTCTTAACAGACGCTGCACCCTTAGTAAAGCTACCGTATACTGTACCGTTTGTCATCTTCCAATCAGCGGAATCCATGTCAAAGGACTTTGCATAGTCCACCACATAATTCTTGCTTGTCAGGACGGTAGTGGGCTGTTGCAGATCCTGCACCATTTCATTGTTGAAATAGATACCGGAAGTAGCCTCATTAGTGAAAATCTTTTCATTGGTTACTGCAGCATCGGTAGGACGAATACCGGAAATCGTAACAACCAGTTTTGCTGCATTGGTCTTATTCATGCTTGCAACATAATTTGCAGCATAGTCAAATCCATCAACAGAAACGGTGTTGTCGGAAACGGCTACATTGCTTTTCAGCACAGTTTCTGCGCCCCAAGCAGTGGGGGTATCACCGTTCATGGTCTTAACCTTCACAGACTTGGCCGTATACTTTGCGTTGGAGCAATCAAAAGAAGTGGGAATGATATCTTTCAGAATGGCACTGCCATCCAGTGTAACAGACGTAGAAGAGCTACTTGCTTCTTCAGAAATCGTAGAAAAGGCACTGCTCAAACCATCTGCACTAAATGCAGTCAGGTAATAGCCGTCACCCGTGCGATCAAAATTCTTGGTAATCTTATAGCCGCTATATTTATAAAGGCCAAAATCGTACTCTGTTGCAGATCTCAAGCCAATCTCATCAGTTGTCGCAAAATTGCTGGAAACATAGTTCAAAAGACGATTTCCTGCGGGTAAATCTTGCTTCTGAATATCATCATTTGCAAATATACCGCTATGAATAAGCCATTGAGACCCAACAGAGCCATCGGATGCTCTGTATATATCACATTTATTATTCTTACCAATGTTCGATGTATTAAGACCTTGTGAGCCAAAATATTCAACCGAACCGTACAAATTGTCAGACTGCGCGCCGGTAAAAACACCAACGGTATAAATCTTGACACCATTATCTTTCAAAGTCTTTGCTGTTTTAATGGCGTTTGTTGCTACGCTTGTATCAAAACCGTTGTCTCCGGGTACACCATCTGTAAAGAGAATAACAACTTGCTGACGGTCTTCCGCCTTACCGATACTGTTAAGCAAGGTCTGTGCTGCAGCCATACCTGTACTAACCTGCGTACCGCCAGAAGGATTGTCACCTAAGCCACTCTTCTGCGTTGTACCGATAGTATTTTTCAGGGTAGTCTTTCCGCTTGCATTCACATAAGTCCACCCTCTTTTGGTGGTTGCATTGCTGGCAAAGGTAACAATGGAAATTCTGTGGTCTGCCTCTTGGCTATACTTATCGGCAACCGTATCAATAAAGTTGTTGACTGCTTCCTTCATAGCCTTCTGACGGCTATTTGCATAGGAAGCGGAATTGCCATTAAAGTCATATGCCATAGAACCGGACTGATCCAACACCAGCACGATATCCAACGGAACATCTTTTTGCGTTACCGTTGTGGTGGTCTTGCCGGTAGCGTACGCCTCAATATCAATGGTATATGTACCATCATTGTTAAGGGTTGCCGTCTTGCTCGTAACAAGTCCCTCTGTCTTTGTACCATCTGCAGCACTCGCCACGACGGGGAGCAGACCCACAATCATGATCAAAGTCAGCAGAAGGGATAGCAGTTTTTTGGATTTCTTCATTTTGT
>JAZLIB010000130.1:0-15248 GCA_045617185.1 Vescimonas sp. | reverse complement strand
AATTATGGGGGTGCAACAATACCATGAATACTCACATACGCTCTTGTTTTCGCTGCTTATCACTCTTTTGCTACTATTTCAGTAGACCCTACTTAATGCGTCTGTGCGACCTCCCCGGGTACTCACACGTTCTTTCCCTCTTTACCCGCTGCATTTACCGTGAACGATTCCGTGTAGCTATTGGGCTTCGTTTTGTGTAACAAACTTACCCTCGTTCCAAGCCTTATATGCGATTTCTGTTCGTCAGGCCAGAGCTTTGCCCATCAGAAGACCTTTCAAGTCCCAAAATCCGGCTTTCTTCAGATTCCGCCTCACGATGGACATCCTTGCCTTTGGCTAAGCCTTCCCGCTACCGGGCGGCTTCGGGACTTTCACCCTATAGAACGTGCGCTCACCGGGCGCACCAAAAATCGCTCCACCTTCTATGAGAGGGTGGAGCGGTTTTTGAGTGAACGGGGATTAATTTTTTTCGCAGCGGACGGCGACGCGGGTTTGGCCGCCGACGGTGCAGGTGAAGAGGGTTAAGTCCCAAGTGGTGGGTTGAATCATGGCTTCAACAGCGGTGGGACTAAGAGTTTCGATTTCGACAACTTTATAGCTGAATACGTTGCCGTCCATATCGACCACGGTGACTTCATCGCCGAAGGAAAGATTTTTGATCTGTCCGAAGTGACCGCTATAGTTATGGGCGCAGACAACAAAATCATTAGAATAGACGGAGCCGGAAAAGCAGCACGGGGCAACACTCAGCTTGCCATAATCCCAAGAGCTGAACACGGGCAGCTCCAAGTTAAGCGCGGGAATGGTAATCACGGCAATATAGGAATTGCCATCGACGATTTTAACCGGCACTTCCGGGATGATCTGCTCGCTCTGGGGCGAAGCCGGGACGGTAAAGGGGACGGTGCCGGAAGCAGGGGATTCGATCACATCCGGCAGAAGTTCGTCCATGATGGTAGCAGCCATATTTGTAGCACGGGCATCCTCGGCTAGGTTCCACAGAACAAGGCACAGGGCTGCGACGATAAGAAGCAGCCCTGTGAGGATCAAGAAGCTCCCCTTATTCTTCATTTTTCGAGGTTTTGCGGCGCATGAGGCCAAAAATCACAAAGAGCAGACCACAGAACAGGAGCACCGGAACGGGCCACCAGAGCAAACCGGTCTGAGGGAGGGTCGGGGGAACGGGCTTCGGAGGCTTGGGGTTCGGCTTCGGCTCACCGGCCTTGGCGTTCATCTGAACATCATAGCACCAATTCTCGGAATTGTCGCGGTTGGGCAGACAGACGAGGGCAGGGCGGGCGGTATAGGTGAAGTCGTTATACTTCGTATCGGCGCAGGTGACAAGATAGAAGCCGGGGGTCAGGCCATCAGAGAAGGAGGCGACACCTTTGCTATCGGTCTTGCCGGAGGCAGAGGGTTGGATTTTCTGATCGTTTGCAAATGTTGCCAGTTTTTGAGCAACGGCATCCCATTCGGAAGCAGTGGAGCCGTTGAGTTCGCCGGAAAAAGCGCTGAAGCTCTCGGCGAGGGTCGGGGCGGCAAATTCATCAATGTCCGCGACCTGATAGACAGAAAACTCCGCATTGGGGATGGCAGTTTCGCCGCTTCGGAAGCTGACCGAAAGCGACACATCGGCTTGTAAGTCAATCGGATCGATCGCATAGACGCCCGCAGAAAAAGAAGCCATAGCGAAAATCAGGCAAATAGATAATACAGACAATCGAATTAACTGTTTTTTCATTTCAATCCTCCTAGGTGGATAAATTGTTCCTGAGATACTTCTGCACTAAGGCAGTGTCGTCAACTTAAAAAGCACTATCAGAGTACAGAGCATTCCTTGCCCCTCTCTTGACAGCTTAAGGCTTTTGGTTTCAATAGGCCAAAGGGCTTTGAGGGAAGGCTCCCCTTAGCAAGGGGAGCTGGCGCGAAGCGCCTGAGGGGATTGGAAGCAGAACGAACTGCACAATTGCACGATATCACGCAGAGGGTCACGATTTAGCTTTGTGCGTAATGTCGTTACTTTTTCCTTTCGGAAGCCTTTCAATCCCCTCAGTCAGCCTTGAGGCTGACAGCTCCCCTTGCTAAGGGGAGCCTTCCCTCTTTTTACAGCCTTAGGTTGACAAAATTGTCTCTTAAAGGGGCATAGGGCGCTCTAGGAATTGGAGCTGGAAGGAGTCTCCGGCTTCTTCTCGGGTTTTTTGAGCATGACCATCATGAGCAGGGTGAAGAGGAAGGGGAAGGCGACGATGGGTGCGACGACGAGGGGTTCGATGATGACGGCCTCGGAGACGACGCGGACTTCACCGGCGAGATTTTCAACGCGGTGACCACGGACGAGGAGACGGTGGGTATTGACGCCGTAGGGGGTGCAGGTGACAAGAGTGCAGTAATCCTTATCGGGGTCAATGCGCAGATCGGAGAGGTCATCGGGTTCGACGGTGCGGATTTGATCGACCTCGTAGGTCAGGGTCTCCTTGAGTACCGTCAGGACGAAGATGTCCCCCTCACGAAGGGCATCGAGGTCGGTAAAGAGCTTGGCGCTTGGGAGGCCACGATGGCCCGAGAGGACGCAATGGGTATTCAGGCCGCCGGTGGGGAGGCTTGACCAGTCCAGATGGCCGACGGCAATTTGGAGCACGTTATCCTCAGTGCCGTGATAAACGGGCAGAGAAACATCGATGCTTGGGATTTCGATATAGCCCATGACGCCGATGCCAGTAAGATCAAGCAGCTTGGAATACTGCTCCTCCAGCTCGGGTGGAAGCACAAAGGAGCTGTCACTGGCGGCAAGCGCCTCATTATATGCAACTGCATCCGCCCAGAGCTTCCGGTAGTTTTCCTCGTCGATTTCGTTCACATATTCGGAATACGAGTTGATGGCCGAGGTGGAACGGGTTGAATTCCAGTAATTGCTAAAAGAAGGATACAGCAGCAAGGACAAGCCTATAACACAAATAATAATCAGTATTTTTGTTGCTTTTTTCAGTTTCACTGTTTTAAGTTTCTCCTTGCTGCTGCATGGAGAGAGCCGAAGCTCTCTCCGCGCAGCAGGTAAATGTTACTTGAGATCAGTATGGTTTGCTGTGATTAGCAGCCTTCGTTATACATTCTCTTCTTGGTGACGAGAACGACAGCGGTGGTCATGAACAGCAGAGCGCCGAAGGTAACAAGCAGGGTGGTGCCGACACCGCCGGTGGAGGGCAGCTCAGTACCAGTGTCATTCGCAACTTCAATAGTGTCGAATTCAATTTTGTCCGTATCGGGATCATCGGGGGTGATTGTAACCGTGACAGGAGCCGTAAGCATGTTGTAGCCGTCAGGAGCCTTGGTCTCGACGAGGGTATAGTCGTCGTCGTCATCAAGACCGTAGATTTCGATGTTGTTGCCTGCAACCGTGGTGAAAGTGGTAACGGTGTTCTCATCCTCGGCAGTTGCAACACGGAACTGTGTATCGCTGAGCTTAACCAGGTTCACATCTACGCCACCCTTTTGCAGCTTAAATTCAGCACCTGCGAGATTCTTTTTAGCTTCATCTCCTGCGGCATACTTGAGAACTTCAAACTTGTAGGTATACGTTTTGGTCTCAACCCACTTAGTCGTGCTTTTATTGCCCCAGGTGAGCTTCGTCTTGTTGATTTCCGGAACTGCAACGACTGCTGTATTATTCAGAACTGCACTATATGTAACAGTGAGTTCAGTTTCAGCAGTAATTTTATTAAGATAATCCTGAATGAACTGTACCTCAAAAGTGCAGCCATCGGTCAGGTTCTCGGTCTTGATCGAATAATCCTGGCCTTTGGTAAGTCCTTCAACCTTAATGGAGTTTACATTCAGCGTAAGACCCTTATCCATAACGTCGTGCAGGACATAGTTCTTTGCGCCCTTGTACGCTTTGATCACAGTTTTAAAGTTAACAGTATCGCCAATCTGCGCATCATTTTTCTTGCCATATTCGCCGGTGCTGTCTTCCTGAACATTTTTATCAACGCTGGGGATGGGGTTCTTTTCCGCGATGGTTTGGTCAGGCTTGGTAGGCGTGGTATCAATCATAGCAATGGTACCGTTGGAGGAGACGATCAGATAGTAGCCAGGATCGAGATTATCAATAACTGCTTTTTCGCCCTCAGCTTCTTTGAAACCAGCAATAGGCTTGCCGTCTAAAGCAGCGGCAGCAGCCTTAGCCAAATCCATAGCATCCTTGGCAACATCTCCATTAGCGTCTTTAATTTCAGTTACTGCACCAGCATTATTCACGGTAATGAACTGTGCGCCGACACCGTCATTCTTGAAGAAGTCGGCCCAGCGTTCATTTACGGTGTATGTAAATGCGGAAAGATCAGCGTTCTGGACAAGGTCGAACATTTTGTATGCGGTGTAGGTTTCACCGGGCTGGGCATTGGTTACAGTGATAGAGCCTTTTGTTGCAGTGGTAGCAGAGTCGTCTGCGAAGACGACAGTGGACATTGACAGGGCCAGAATCATGACGACTGCCAGGATCATTGCGATTGTTCTTTTCATGGTTTTAATCCTTTCTTGAAATAAATTTTGAAATTTTGTATTCTACGGTAACCGATCGGCGCTAAATTATTTCGCCAGAAGAGAGGTGTTTTACTTATTCCTCCCTTCTCTTTTGCGCCTCACGGAGTAACCGTATACCAGCGCACCTGCAATCAGCAGTACGCCTAGCATATAAAGGAAGTGGATTCCCGCGCCGCCTGTACTCGGCAGCTCAACACCAGCGTTGTTGGTAATCGTAACGGTGACAGCATCCTCGTTATATAGTTCGAATTCCACGGAATCGCCATTGGACTTTTTACCCGATGATACATCCATCGTAACGGTATAGCCCGGATGGTTAACCTCTGTGATGGTGACAACGGACGACTCGGGTATGAGGAGTTTAGCACTTTCATTGGCTTTTAGGATCACTTTCTCTTCCCCTTCGAACTTACCGATAGATTCTCCGTCCTTCCAAAGCTCATAGGTTACCTTTGTGACATCCTCTTTGCTCCACGGATCCGTATATCGTACCGTGAAATGGAACTCCTCATTCTCAATGGTCGAAAGATCGATTCCGTCCACAAACTTTTTCAGCGTCAGCTCGCAATTCGATAGGTGGCGGTTTTCAATCGTGAACTCATAGGTGTCGTAATCCTTCAGATTACGCACTTCCTTGGAATATTCTTCGGTAGCTTCACCATCATCTGTTCGGTGCGGACGTACAAAGTAGATTATGGCACCCTTGGACTCGTCTAACCACGGCTTGGGTGTATAGATTTCTCTGATTCCGTAAATCTGACCAACGGTAAGATTCGTAAGAAGCGGCGTCCAGCCACCTTCGTTGGTCTCGATAAATTCAACATGCTCTCCCTCACCGCTGGGTTTGATGCCCTCATCGGATTCAACACCCTCAAACTTGAGCAGCTCAAACCTCACTCCCTTTACCGGCTGGGGGTTAGGCTGGCCATCCTTCATTTGGTCATCCACCTTATGGATTCGGAAAGCGAAGGTCTCACCGCCACCATAACCGGAATGGTACTGCACCTTACCTATGATTTCGGTATGCGTCTTGTTGGAAGCAGGAATATAGATATCCGGAATTTTGACATCGTTGGAGGCATTCTCCTTGGTTAATTCAGCACCAACCTGTAGCGTAATTCTTGCCCGGTAGGTGATTTTATAGCTTGTTGCGTCTTTCAGGCCGTTCAATTGGAAGCCACGACCGTCGGAATCGACGGTAAGCGACATTCCCTCATAATTCGACAGTGGCTCATCGTTGATAAGTAGTGAATCCTCATCAAAAAGCAGAGCGCTACCCATGTCATCCTTCACATAGAAGGTCTGATCGGTGACGGTCTGACCGCCTAGTTCAGCCGGAATCAAATCCAACGCAGACTGGTTAACATTAATTGTATAGTAGACAAACGGCGCTGTAGTTTCATCGTATTTGAAACCTTTGTCCACAACAACTGGCGGCGTGATCTCGGTGTCTGCCGTCACTGTACCCAGATTGATTCCCGGCTCACTATCATCATCGGAAGTTCGCTTCTCTATATACGCGCTATTCGTATAGGACACCGGCTTTTCAAGCTTCGTGTAATCACCCGCATATTTTGTCAGGATATAGAGCTGACTGTTGGCCCTTGGCTTAAAGGTCAGCGTTATTCCCGTCTCTGCGGTGCCGGTTTGCGAAAGAATCGTCGCACGTTCGACTGTTGTTGCGTTCTCCGGCTCTGGATTACCCCAGGCAGCTGCTACAAACTCCAGTCCGGCGGGCAATTTTTCCACAAGGTAGGAATGTTCGCTGTAATCTTCCGTCAAGTCATAGAAGGTTGTATCAAGCTTTAAGTCACCTGACTGAATGCACCATGTTACCTTGTCGTCTTGAATTCGGGAACAGGTTTTGCTGATATATCCGGACGTGACTTCTCTTTCCCACTCGCCTTCCCTTTCAAAAGTGTCTCCATCGACTGTCTCAATATGAACTTTTGCAGTGTTTTTCAAATTGTCAGCTTCCAATAAATAATCAACCTTGTATACGGTTTCCACAATAAAATGATACTTGCCATCTTGGAACCCCTCGTTGAGTCCAATTCTACTGCGAGACTCGCTTTGCTTTGTAAAAGAGAATCGGTCTATAAATGGCTTACCATCACCATCATACTCGTTATAGTTTTCATCCGTGACTCTGATCAGTTGAGATTGCACATGGCGAGATGGTGCCGAACTTGTATCAGATATATAACTATATCCTTTATCTACCTCCATTCCATTAAAATCCACAGTAATATCCGACTCAATGCGTATATATGTGCTTGTGTCCCCTTCTTTCTGGAAGAATTCCGCGCTGCGCAGTTCCTTGCTGCTCTGCGGTTCCTTTTTGTTCGACACGGTTGCAGTCGTAACCTGCGCAGGATTTTTTATTTCAGCTGTGTTTCTATGCTCTGCCGGGGATTTTCCAATTTTTGTTTCAAACCGCAGAATGAAGAAACGATCGTCGTTTACCAATTTGCTTACATCTAATACGTAACCGCTACTACCATGCAGCTTTCCCCATGTTGTAGAATCCACCATGGTAGTGCCATATCCACTGTAGATTTCAACGGTCGTATTATTATCGCAGCTCATCGTGTCGCCGAGATCACTATCTCTGACCGTTATTGTCTTGAACTCACCAGGGAAAACCGTGATGTTCCATTTAATTTTCGTTTCGTCGTCTGAAATCTCACCGTTTTTGTAAATCGCTACACGTCTTACAGGCGTGGTGGTTTTTCCTTCTACGGGATAACTCTGGTCGCTCTCCGCCGTTGCGGTATTGTACAGCGTCCTGTCGTCGTTTCCCGTTAAGGGCGACTCTACGCGATATGTTATCACCAGCTTGTCGCCTTTTTTCATATCGCCGATTTTTTCATCTGACAAAAGGTCAGTGACTCCCGGTTTCACGGTTCCGTCATGAAAATCGTTCAGTGAGAACGTGGAGTCTTCCGTTAGTTCCGACGCTCCTTCCGTTGCTCGATACATTGTCGCAGTCTGATCTGTAATTGTTGCCTGCACCGCAACTCCATCATTGTTAAAAGAAAAGCTATCCTTCAGATGAACATTGGTATTATCGATCAGCGAGGTAAGCTCAATCCTATAGTCCACATAGACCTTATGGTTCGTCTGATCGACATTTTTTGTCGCAGTTTTCACAATGCCCAAGCCGTTCTTGGTACGGATATACACGTTATAATCGGTGTCGCCGGGAATTGAGATGGTGTACTCGCCTACGTCGGGATCGGTGATCTGGTCAACGTCAAATTTGCCCGAAAAAACCAGCGACGTATAGCGGTACTGCAAGCTCTGCATAAACTCCTCGTTGGTATACTGGACGGTGATTTTGTTCCCGTTGGCTGAGTATGTACCGAGCTTTGTTTTTCCATCCTCCGAATAAATGATGCCGTCGTTAACCTCGCTCAATACCAGCAGAGCGTCAGTAGTATAAATAAAGGTATCATTCGGCAAATATTTCTCACCGTCAGGCAGGTTCCATTTCAGCCTAAATTGGAAGGAATCATCGTCGGAAATGATCGTGCCGTCTTGAAGCTCGACGCCGTTCACCCACAAGGTAGCATTGAGCGGATAAGATGCAAGATCATATTCCGTTCCAGTACCGCCGTCATCGTTCGGTTCGTTATCTTCGCCATCATCGCTACTCATCGGCAGCATGAGGTCGCTATTCTTAGCCGCGACTTCCTCGCTATCGTCAAGCTGGGCGACCGCATCCGCCTTCTTTGCTTCGGGCTGCTTCTGCTCGACGCAGGCGCTCGTATGCTCATGCTCCGGGAGCGTACATCTGAGCGTACCGTCGGGGAAATAGCAATGCTGCTCGGCGCTGTGCTTATGGGCAACCTTGCCGCAGATGTAGCCATCGTCCTTGGCGGGAGGCGCGTCAAAGCAGGCATCGGAATGCGTATGCTCTTCAAGTACGCAGGTAAGAACCCTTTCTCCGCTCTCGGACAGCTCGTAGCACGCATCGGTATGGGTATGCTCCGGCAGCTCACAAATCAGGGTTCGCGACCACGTGATCGCCGGGATAATCAGCGCGTACGTCGTGCAGAACACTGCCACTGCCGCCAGTGCCGTAACGATCTGATACCATCGTTTTTTCTTATTGTGCTCCTTTTTATGCTCTTTTATGTACTTTTCAGTCTCATGCCGAGCTACATCTGCCATACAAAGAATCCTCCTTACTGATCAATTTATATTATACAATCGTTTCTTCATCAGTGGATCAGCCATTACACTCATACTTACCATTGAGGTAGCGCATGAGGATGGAGGCGATCTGTACGCGGGTGGCATTATCGCGCGGCTTAAGGTTGGTCACGTCACCACTCTTGACGCCGGAGATGATGCCTTCCTTAACAGCCCAAACAAGAGCGTCAACTGCATACGCAGCAGCATCTTCGCCGTCAGGGAATGCCTTGAGGTCGCCTTCAACCTTCTCGGCCTTGGCGTAACAATAGAAGATGCTTGCAATCTGCTCACGGGTGATGGCGCCCATCGGGTTAAACTTATCTTCGCCGACACCGTTGACAATACCCTCAGCCGATGCCCAAGCGATGGCCTCGGAGTACCACTGATCGTCCTCAACATCAACAAACTCAAGTGCCTTAGACTCGTCGATTTTGGGCTGGCCGGCAACACGATAGAGAATGGTCACAAACTGTGCGCGAGTGCTATTACCAGTGGGGTTGAACAGATCGTCATCGACACCATTCATGTAGCCCTGATCGATGCAGAAATCGATGCTTTCATGTGCCCATTCGCCCTTCGCGGGTACATCAGTGTACTTCTTGCTCGGACACTCCACAACAGGCTCTTCCGCTCCGCAACGAGAACACTTGCCGTCCACAAAGTCGTGATCCAGCGCAGCAATTTCTTCTTCGTAGCTGTCGCCGCACTTGGCACAGGTGTAATCAGTCCTGCCCTTCTCGGTGCAGCTGGGTTCAGTCACAACCTTGGCGTACTCATGTTCGCATTCGCCTAGCTCAATTCTATTTATAAAGCCAAACTCGCTGAATGGCCACACGCGGAAGACGATCCTTCCAACCGTATTATCCGTGTCAATGCACCCTACTGACGTGTTACGGCTATCTATTGAGGTCTCTCTCTGATCCCCCATCACAAAAATGCAGCCATCCGGTACCTGATACGGCAGCTCCAGATTGCATTCGCCAAAGGCCTTCTCCGTTAAATACGGCTCCTCCAGCAATTCGCCATCCACATACACATTGCCATGCTCATCTATATTCACCCATTGATGCTCCAGCGCGATACACCGCTTGATTAACAGCTTCGATCCGTAATACACGCCCACTACATCTCCCGGCTCTATGTCCGAACCTTTCAGTGAGATTACGATCTCTCCTTCGTTCAGCGTCGGCGTCATGGAATTGCCGTAAATCCTGAGCACCGGCATCAGCAGCACTGCGACCAACACCGCCACCGCACTCACCACGATCAGCGTATATATCGTGCTTCGCAGCAGCTTACGGAACCTCGTCCGGCGGTTCAGCCGCTTCAGCGCATCATTCAGCAGACCAAGGTCTGCACTGGGGGCTTGTTTCGATTTCTTCATCCTATCCACCCATCGGAAGACAGGGGACGGTTCCATGTCTTCTCTCTTATTCAGTCGCTTCGTTTTTCTGCGGGGGATGAAGACATGGAACCGTCCCCTGTCTTCAGGTTTTCCTTATATATTGTAACGGCTCGATCTGCCGCCTCAAATATCCCACTCAAGGCCAACGCCGCCTCGGCCAACGTCCCTGATTTCTCAATCACTATCAACCGCGCGTTCAACTGCTCTTCCAGCTCCGCTACCCTTGCCTGCAGCATTTCATTTTGCTGCTCCTGCTGTATCAGCATTTCAAGCAAATTTCGCCTGCTCAGCTGCCGGAATTCTTTATTCGTCATCTTTCCTTGCTCCTTTGCACCCTGCCTACAGCAAAATAAAGTAAATACTTGCTGATTACAAATTAAACACTTACTCACAAATGGGTATAATGCTCCTATGTTCAACAACACCGTTTTTATTGCATTCCGGTAGCGAGGCATATATCTCATTATCGTCATTTAATATTATATCCAATATAATTGTAAAAATCAAGTACTATTATGAATGAAATTTCACTATTTAATAGATATTTCTTTGGCAATTCTTACGGCACAAGCCCGGAAAACAAAGGTTTCTCGCTCTTACAACGATTATAGCACATTGTGAATATATCCGCAATACTTATTTTCAGATTATCAACATATAATTTGATTATATCTGTGTATTAGAGAAGTGACGAAAAATGATAGATTTTACTCCACTTTGGCAAACTATGAAAAATAAACACGTTTCCCAGTATATGCTCCTTAAGCACGGCATTGACAACAAAACTCTCGATTCCCTTAAAAAAAATAAGAATATTACCCTCCTTACCGTCGAAAAGCTTTGCCGTATCCTCGACTGCACCCCCAATGACATCTTTCGCTTTTCCGATGATTGACCCCGCCACATCCTTCGTGTGGCGGGGCATTTGTTTTTTTTGCAAAATACCCTGTTCTTTATTGTCTTCCAATCACTCGACAAGCTCCGGCACTGTCATGGTAAAGACCCTCCGTGTACCGTCGCTATCAAGCCCTGATACGCTCACGCGGCAATCGCAACCCTGATACTCGAACTCCTCCGCTGATCCCATCTGCTCCGTCAGCTGTCCCTCGCATCCGGCACGATCGGCTGTGTCTGCCATCACCGCCATCAGTACGCTTGACAACACAACGAATTCACTCTCGGCTCGATCATCCGTGTCTACCGTATAGCTATCCACCGCAATGGTCACTTTGTTGATCTGCCCATGCGATACCGTCTGTCCTCCCGCGCTCTCATGGCTGAACGTCACGGTCAATTTCCGCTCATCCAATACCGTCGTATAGGTGTTCGCGTCGGCTTCCAGCCTGATGTCGGATAGCGCACCATTCATATCCGCCACCATGTTTCGGATGAAGCCCTCCGGATCGCCGCGCAGCTTGGCAAGAACAATATAATGCTCGGCATCCTCATAGCCCTCGGCCTCCCGAAATGCCTCAATACACTGCTCATAGTTCTCGCTTAAATACAGCTTCTGCCCCTTACGATATCGGCTTTCGAGCGCCTTTTCCGCGCTGTCGCTATAGTCTCCAAGGGCCGCGAACTGCTCCCCAGCCTTCTCATATTGCTCATCCTGAAACGCATCCATTGCCTCCCGATAATGGCACTCCAAAATGCAGTCCTCAGAATCCTGATAATCACCCAGCGCCTCAAACATCGCTATCGCATCGTCATACCGCTTTTCCTCCATGGCAACCGTGGCAAAGTGATAATCGCACTGCTTCACGCGGTTCGCCGCATTGCGATAATTCCCGAGCTCAACAAATATCCTCCGTGCCGAGACCCATTCGTTGAACTGGGTCAGGGAGATCGCCGCATTATAGTCCCGCTGTCGGCACCCGGATACACTCAGCACCATCGCGGCACACACCACTAGCGCTGCTATTCTTCTCCGCTTCATCCCATCCCCTCCTTTGCTCAACATCATGTTACCATATCGTCCCGCCGTTTGCAACCAAATCGCAATTCCCAAAAGACAGATTGACTTTATTCCAAAATATGCTATGATGAACTCATCATTTCATTGCCTTTGCCTGCATCATGAGATAGGAGAGATCATTATGGACGAAAACAATTCCACCACCAATCTGCCCGCTGAAGACAAAAAGAAGAATATAAAGAAGCAAAACCTCGCAGGCACCATTATCGTCTCCCTCATCGGTCTTGTCTGCGCCTTCCTGTTCGGCCCGCTGGAAACCATGCTCGGCTGTCTTGTATGGCTCGCCATCAAAAACCTTTGCGGGAAGAATCACCCCAATGCGCTGTGGCCCGATGTCGTCGGCATCGCCGCAGGTGTTCTCGTTTCCTTCGCATCGGCAGTTCTCTATACCATCGTTATGGCAGGCATCGGACAATAACCGGCAATTCTGTGTGTGACACCGAAATAGCTCCCCCTTCAAAAAAGAAGCTGTCTCGAATGATTACTGAAATCATTTTGAGACAGCTTCTTCCTTTTTCAGAACGTTGCGACCTCCTGCCGCGGCGGCAGGGCGGGTTCCACGGAAATTGCCGTGAGGATGGGACCGATGCCCTTATACAGGGCATGGAATTTGACGCTGATTTTTGCGGTGACCATAACCCATTGTCTGGCCCGCAGTGTGTCGGATCTCTCATACTTGCAGGGCAGACCCATGAACTGGATGTCGGCCTCGCAGCAGGTCATGACAAATCGGCCCGGTGCAAACACGCCGTCGCGATCCTTACGGAGCTTGGCAACCTGACCCTTGAACCGGACGGTCTTGCCGGAATACTTCTTAGGCTCCTCATTGATGTCGCGGTACCAAAGGGCATAGTCGTCGTCCTCAATCTCGATGATGGGGGCGTCAATATCGAACGGCAGCGGGTCCTCAATCTGGTCAAAGGTGGTGGTGCCGTCGGTGAAATCGTAGACAATGTCGATACGGCGATTGACCGCCCGCGCCAGCTTATGCAAGGGCATCACGTCGGCATTCTTGTCCACCCGGTTAAAAACCACCATCTCCGCACCGGTGAGCTTATCCACCACAAGCTGACGCAGATTGGCATTGTAGGCAAGGATCGTGGTGCTGTCGGCAAACATGACCTCCTGCGCAATGGCCCAATCCTGCGGCATCTTCTGATAGAAATCCCCGACGGGCTGCATTCCGTTGAGTTCGATGACGATGCGCTGGGCATGGTGCTTCCTCTGGAGCTGATCCAGCTCCTCGGTGGTAACGGTCTGCTGGTCGATCTCCTCATAGTAGACGCACTTGTGGGGGTAGGTGGAGGAATCGTATTCCTCCTCGCCCTCCTCGCACACCAAAAGCAGAGTGCGCTCACCGGCATTGAAGCGAGGATCCTCCAGCGTCTCCTGAATGAATTTTGTCTTGCCCGACTCCAAAAAGCCGGTGAACGAATACACGGGAATGGGCATAGCTTGCCTCCTTACAGGCCAAAGAGCTGGGCAATGGCATCTTCACGGAGCTTGGAGCCGATGACGCACACGCGACCGATAACCGCAGGAGAGCCGGTGCGGATGTCCACCTCGCCGGGAACATGGTCGAAATAGAGCCAACTGCCGTCCTCGGCGGCAACGATGCCCTTGGCGCGCAGGACGATGCCGTAGTCCTCGGAGGCATCCATGGTGCGCAGGGCGTTCTCGATGGTCGCGCGGGTGAACTTCTTGGCCGTCTCCACGCCCCAGCTCACAAATACCTCGTCGGCGTCGTGACCGTGGTGGTGATGGTGATGATGCTCATGCTCATGATGATGGTGATGCTCATGCTCCTCATCCTCGTCATGATGGTGGTGGTGATGCTCGTGCTCCTCATCCTCGTCATGATAATGGTGATGGTGCTCCTCGTCATGATGATGGTGGTGGTGATGCTCATGCTCATCGTGGTCATGCTCGCAGGGTTCGTCCTTGCCGTGATGATGGTGGCAGCAGGGGCACTCGTCGTCGTCATCGTCATCATCGTCGTGATGATGGGCCTCGGCCTCCAGTGCTGCCAACTCCTGTGCCAGCGTGTGGGTCTGCGCCATGGCGGCAAGCAGCTGCTCACCGGTAAGCTGATCCCACGGGGTGGTCACGATGGTGGCTTTGGAGTTCTTCTCGCGGAGAAGCGCAACGGCAGCTTCGAGCTTGGCCTCGGAGATGGCGCCGGTGCGGCTGAGCACGATACAGGAAGCGGTCTCGATCTGGTTGTTATAGAATTCGCCGAAGTTCTTCATATAGAGCTTGACCTTGTTGGCGTCAGCCACGGTGGTGAAGCTGCCAAGACGCACATCGTCGGATTCCACCTGGCGTGCAGCGGCAATCACGTCGGAGAGCTTGCCCACGCCGGTAGGCTCAATGAGGATGCGATCGGGATGGTATTCGTCGATGAGCTTGTGCAGTGCCTCACCGAAATCGCCGACCAGAGAGCAGCAGATGCAGCCGGAATTCATCTCGGTAATCTCGATCCCGGCGTCCTGAAGGAAGCCGCCGTCGATGCCGATCTCGCCGAATTCGTTTTCGATCAGGGCCAGCTTTTCACCCCTGTGGGCCTCGGAGATCATTTTCTTGATGAGCGTGGTCTTGCCCGCGCCGAGGAAACCGGAATAAATATCAATAATCGTCAAGTTGAAACACCTTCTATTCAAAAGTAATAAATATGATACCACATTTTTGTGAAAACTTCAAGTATTCCGCCGTCCAAAACCAACTTTTTTCATTGAAAACCATCTTTGACGATAGGCTTTCTTAAGACGGTGCATTTAATTGTTATTCTTGCCCCTTATAAATTGGAAGAAGCGTGTGCGCATAGTTGCTACACACGCTTCTTCCAATTTGAATTAACCTTCCATTGGTTGGCCTCCGATTTGGCCATGGGTTGGCCTGCGATTTGGTTGTTTATCTCACATAGTATATTATATACCCCAATCACGAAAAATGCTATACAAAAAAATAAAAATTTACAAATAATTTCAATGGTAAATTGTAAAATGAAATTGAACACATAAAAGAAATCCACGGCGATGGAAATCTGTTAGAATAAAGTTACCACACTCAAATCTGACAGAAAGGATCCATCACCATGGACAAGAACCATTCTATCACAATTTCCGCAGA
>JAZLIB010000129.1:0-11848 GCA_045617185.1 Vescimonas sp. | reverse complement strand
AAAGAGGACTGGGAGGGCGATGCAAAGAACGGCATCGAGGGCTACCGCGATAAAGGTTATCTGATGAACACTCTGGTGGGCCGTGACGGCGTGGAGGAGGCCTTTGAGGATTATCTCCACGGCACCAACGGCACTCGCCTGATCACCACCAATACCGACGGCAAAATCACCGGCGAACTGTATACCAAAGAACCCCAGCCCGGCAACACGGTGGCATTGACGCTGGATATCGACCTGCAGGCCGACGCGGAAAAGGCTCTGGCCAACACGGTGCAGGGCATGACACAGTCTGACGGTGTTGCCCGCGGCGCCGCCGCAGTTGTGGTAGGTGTGGGCAGCGGCGAAGTGCTGGCTATGGCCTCCTATCCCACCTATGACCTCTCCAAATGGGACGAGATCTATGACGACCTTGTCAATGACGAGGACGGCACTCCGCTTTATAACCGCGCCACACAAGGTGCGTATCCTCCCGGCTCTACCTTCAAGCCCTGCACAGCGGTGGCAGCCTTGGAAAGCGGCACTATTACTCCCTCCACCACGGTGGTAGACCGCGGTATTTACGACTATTATTCCTCTCCTCAGCCCATGTGCTGGATCTATTCCGCAGGCGGTGGCACCCACGGTGCTGTGAACGTCAGCGATGCGTTGACGGTGTCCTGCAACTACTTCTTCTATGAAGTAGGCCGTCTGACGGGTATCAAGACATTGGAAAGTTACGCCCGCCAATTTGGTCTGGGTGAATATACCGGCATTGAGATCGGCGGCCCTGACGGCGCTGAGAGCAAGGGCGCAGTAGCCTCTCCCGAATATGCTGAGGCAAACGGTCTGGAATGGTCAGACGGTCAGACGCTGACTGCCGCCATCGGACAGAGTTATAATCTGTTCACGCCCCTGCAACTGGCCAATTATATCGCCACACTGGTAGGTGACGGTGAGCACTACGAGGCTCATTTGCTCAAGAATGTAAAGTCCTGCGACAGCTCTGCATTGGTTTACGCATATAATAAAGGCCCGGTCAATGTGGTGAAAATGAAGGACAGCACGGTGCAAGCGGTAAAAACCGGTATGCATAATCTGACCACCTCCAGTCTGTCCTCCTATTTCAGCAGGTGTGTGGTACCTGCCGGTGCCAAGACCGGTACAGCCGAAACCGGCTATACCAAAGCCAGTAACGGTGTCTTTGTTGCCTTTGCCCCCTATGATAATCCCGAAATCGCCGTGGCGGTTTCTATTGAAAAGGGCGGTTCCGGTGCTGCTCTGGCAAGCACCGCCGTGGACATCATCAATTCCTACTTCTCCCATGACGAGATCGGTACGGCTATCATCGGTGAAAATACCATCATCGAATAACTGACCGAGCAGGAAAAAAAGCACCCTCCCTATCCTTATATGAGGAGATATCCCTTATGACCGACTCCTATGTGTTTGACCCCCGCGACCATCGCTATAAAACTCCCTTCGGTGCTGCTGCGTGCAGCACCGAGGTCTCTTTTACCCTCCGACCCTTGCGTCGTGAGGGTTTTGTTTCCGCAGAACTTTTATATCATTGTGAGTTTGCCGCTCAGGACGGCAGCATCGCACTTTCCCCTTTAGGTGACGGTGGTGACCTCTTTTGCGGTACTTTGTCCGTTCCCGAAGAGCCGGATCTCCTTTGGTACGGCTTTCGCTTTACCCGCCGCGACGGCTCCAGTGTTTGTTTTGGCCGCAACGGCTACTGTCATGAGGCCGATTTACAGCGCTGGCAATTGACTGTCTATGACGGAAAAAGCAAGACGCCCCAATGGTTTGGCGCCGGTATAACTTACCAGATATTTCCAGACCGTTTCTGTCGCAGCCGTATCCCCGACCCCACCGACATGGTGGGCGACCGCATCGTCCATACCGACTGGTCAGATGCCCCCTTCTACCGTCCTGAGGCCAATGGCGAGGTGACCAACCGCGACTTCTTCGGCGGCGACCTCCCGGGTATCATCAGCAAACTGGACTATCTGCAAAGCCTTGGTGTTACAACGCTTTATCTCAATCCTATCTTTGAATCCGCCAGCAACCACCGCTACGATACCGCCGATTATCGGGCCATCGACCCCATGCTTGGTACGGAAGACGATTTCCGTCGACTTTGTGCCGAGGCCGCCAAACGGGGAATCCATGTCATGCTGGACGGCGTATTCAATCATACCGGCTCTAACAGTCGCTATTTCAACGCCAAAGACTTTTATCCCCAGTTGGGCGCAGCGCAGAGTCCCATGTCCCTGTATTCCCCCTGGTATCATTTCCACCATTGGCCGGACAGTTATGAGTCCTGGTGGGGTATTCATACTCTTCCCGCCGTCAACGAGCACGACCCCTCCTACCGCGAGTTCATTATTACCGGTGAGGACAGTGTAGTACGCCATTGGCTGCGCTGCGGCGCTGCGGCTTGGCGACTGGATGTGGCAGATGAACTGCCCGATGACTTCATTGCCGACATTCGCCGTGTCATGACGGAGGAAAAGCCGGACAGTTTCCTTTTGGGCGAGGTTTGGGAGGACGGCAGCAACAAAATCGCCTATTCTCAGCGCCGCCGCTACTTGCTGGGATCAGAAACCCACGGGTTGATGAACTATCCCTTCCGCAATGCCGCTCTGGACTGGCTGCGGGGTGGTGACGCGGCTAATTTTAAGGAAACGATGGAAACTCTGCGAGAGAACTACCCTCCTGCCGCTTACTACTCTGCCATGAACTCCCTCAGCACCCACGATACACCCCGTATTCTGACGCTGTTAGGTGCTATGCAGCCACCGGAGGATAAAGATGATCGCGCCGCCTATCGGCTCTCCCCTGCTGAGCGTTTTCTGGCGCTGCAGCGTCTGAAACTGGCGGCTGCCCTGCTCTACTCCTTCCCCGGCTCGCCCACAATCTACTACGGTGACGAGGTGGGCATGGAGGGTTTTGAAGATCCCTTCAACCGCGGCACTTATCCTTGGGGGCAGGAAAATCAGAAGCTGCTCCGTTACTATCGGACTCTGGGCGATCTGCGCACCACACGACGTTCACTCCAATGGGGTGACATCGCCTATCTCTACGCGCAGGACGGCGGTCTTGTTCTGAGTCGGCAGTATGGCGATGAGGTAACCGTCACGGCACTGAACGCCTCCACCGAGCCCTTGGAACTGACACTACCATGGGAATCCGACCTTGCCACCGATGCACTGACCTCCCAGCAGTTCTTCGTGCGGGATCAGTTGCTGCACCTTTGTTTGCCGCCTCTTTCCGCACTGATTCTGATATGATCTGCAAGCAGATGTTTCACGTGAAACATCTGCTTGTTTTTCTTCTCCCATCCCTCCATGTTTCACGTGAAACAATATGGTTTTATGTAAAGTTTTTCTATTTTCTGCCGCAGCACTATTGCAACATTTTTTGTTTATGGTATACTATAGGAATGAAAATACACTAAAGAAAGCGAGTGGGCAGTTTCGTGGCAAAGATTGTGGCAATTGTCAATCAAAAAGGCGGCGTAGGCAAGACTACATCCTGCGTAAACCTTGTGGCGGCATTAAAGCAGGCGGGTAAACGCGTGCTTTTGTGCGATTTTGACCCGCAGGCAAACGCTACATCCGGCATGGGCGTGGATAAATCTGTGTCCAACGGCGTTTACGATGTGCTTATCAACGGCATAGCTACGGAAAAAGCCATTGTATCCACACCTTACGGCGATGTACTGCCCAGTTGCAAGGCCTTGGCCGGTGCCGGCATCGAGATGATTGAAATGGAGAATCGCCAGTTCCGTCTAAAAGCCGCATTGGATGCCGTAGCGGACAACTATGACTTCATTTTCATTGACTGCCCACCCTCTCTGGAATTGCTGACCTTGAACGCTCTGTGCGCCGCCCATTCCCTGCTGGTACCCTTGCAGGGCGAGTACTACGCCTTGGAAGGTCTGAGTGACCTGATGAACACCGTGCGCATTGTGCGCCGAAGCATGAATCCCCGCTTGGAGATCGAGGGCGTATTACTGACTATGTTCGACGGACGCACCAACCTCGCCATGCAGGTGGCGCAGGAGGTCAAGCGTTTCTTCCCCGGCAAGGTGTACAGCACCGTGATTCCCCGCAATGTGCGACTGAGCGAGGCGCCCAGTCACGGCAAGCCCATTACCTCCTATGACCGCAATTGCCGCGGTGCAGAGGCATATACAGCTCTTGCCGCTGAGTTTTTAAAGAAGAATCCCTGATAGAAAGGAGATTTTGAATGGCAAATACATCGAAGGGCCTTGGTAAAGGCCTCGCCGCTCTGTTGGGCGACGATGTGATGGAACGGAGCGAGGAGAAAAACAGTCTGTTTCTCCCCATTTCCCAGGTGGAAAGCTGCGCTACACAGCCCCGCAAGCAGTTTGATACCGATGCTTTGGCCGATCTGGCCGACTCCATTCGCGAGCACGGCATTATTCAGCCGCTGACCGTTCGCAAACTGCAGTCCGGTTACTATCAGATCATTGCCGGCGAGCGCCGTTGGCGTGCCGCACGCATGGCCGGGTTGGACGAAGTGCCCGCCATTGTCATCGAGGCCGATGACCGCAAGGCCATGGAACTGGCTATGATCGAAAATCTACAGCGTGAAGACCTCAACCCCATTGAAGAGGCCGAGGGTTATCAGACGCTGATGAGCCAGTACAATATGACGCAAGAAGAAACCGCTCAGCGTGTAGGCAAGTCCCGCAGCGCCGTGGCAAACGCCCTGCGTCTTTTAAATCTCTGTCCTCCCGTTCGCGCTATGGTAGAGGACGGTAGACTCTCCAACGGTCACGCCCGTGCGCTGCTGCCCCTCTCCCCCGAGGCGCAGGAAAAGGCAGCCGCTACCATTATCAAGAACGATCTGTCCGTCCGTCAAACGGAACTTCTGGTCAAGAAAATGACCGCCGAAGTCAAGGAAAAGCCTCAAAAGAGCGGTATCAGCGTGGATTACGCCGAGGAGGCCGCCAAAGAACTGAGCAGCCGCATCGGCCGCGCCTGCAAGATCGTTTCCGGCCGCAAGAAAGGCCGCATTGAACTGGAATACTACGGTCTGGACGATCTCAACGATCTGATTGACGCGCTGTATACCATGAAGAAGAAATAAACTGTTTCACGTGAAACATTAACGAAAAGAGGTTGCAAGCAATGCTTGATATTCGATTTGTACGGGAAAATCCCGAGCTCGTGAAGGAAAACATTCGCAAGAAGTTCCAGAATGCCAAACTGCCCATGGTGGACGAGGCCATTGCCTTGGACGCTGAAAAGCGCAGTGCCATGCAGGAGAGCGACGCTCTCAAGGCAGAGCGCAACAAACTCAGCAAGGCTAACGGTCCTCTGTACGGTCAGTTGAAAAAATGCACCGACGAGGCCAAGAAGGCAGAACTGCAGGCTCAGATCGATGCCAATAACGCCGCCGTCAAGGCCAACGCCGACCGCATGGCACAGTTGGACGCCCGCATTGATCAGGCCACCGAGCAGCTGAACAAGATCATGATGGTGATTCCTCAGATCATCGATCCCAGCGTGCCCATTGGCCCGGACGACAGCCACAACGTGGAAGTGGAGCGCTTTGGCGATCCCGTTACGCCCGATTTTGAAATTCCCTACCACACCGACATCATGGAGCGCTTTGACGGCATCGATATGGACGCCGCAGGTCGTGTATCCGGTAACGGTTTCTACTATCTGATGGGCGACATCGCACGTCTGCACAGCGCTATGACCGCCTATGCCCGCGACTTTATGATCGACAAGGGCTTTACCTACTGCATTCCTCCCTTCATGATCCGTGGCAATGTGGTGACCGGCGTGATGAGTTTCGCCGAGATGCACGCCATGATGTATAAGATCGAGGGTGAGGATCTCTACCTGATCGGCACCAGCGAACACTCCATGATTGGTAAGTTTATCGATCAGATTCTCACCGAGGACAAGCTGCCCCAGACCCTGACCTCCTACTCCCCCTGCTTCCGCAAGGAGAAGGGCGCACACGGTATCGAGGAGCGCGGCGTATACCGTATCCATCAGTTTGAGAAGCAGGAAATGATCGTGGTATGCAAGCCCGAGGAGTCCATGGACTGGTACGAAAAAATGTGGCGTTACAGCGTGGAGCTGTTCCGCTCCTTGGACATTCCCGTGCGCCAGTTGGAGTGCTGCTCCGGCGATCTGGCCGATCTGAAGTGCAAGTCCTGCGACATCGAGGCATGGTCTCCCCGTCAGCAGAAGTACTTCGAGGTCTGCTCCTGCTCCAATCTGGGTGACGCTCAGGCACGCCGTCTGAAGATCCGCGTCAAGGGCGAGGACGGCAAGACCTACCTGCCCCACACCTTGAATAACACCGTGGTGGCACCTCCCCGTATGCTGATCGCTTTCCTTGAGAACAATCTTCAGCCCGACGGCAGCGTGCTGATTCCCGTTGCCCTGCGCCCTTACATGGGCGGTAAGGAAGTTATCGTTCCCAAGAAGTAATTTCGTTTTGTAATATTTTTATATATTTATACAATTTGTATTAAGGAGAAAGAAAAAATGAAGAAATTTTTGAGTGAATTTAAAGAGTTTGCCATGCGCGGCAATGTGATTGACATGGCTATCGGCGTTGTTATCGGCGGTGCATTCGGCAAGATCACCACCACCTTGGTAGACGGCATCATCATGCCCCTGATCTCCATGATTACCGGCGGCGTGGACTTCTCCGCATGGAAATGGGTGCTGAAAGAGGCCGTAGGCGATGCGCCCGAGGTAGCTGTGCTGTACGGCGATCTCATTTCCGTAATTTTGAACTTCATTATCATCGCTTTCGTCATCTTCCTGATGATCAAGGGCATGAACAAGCTGCACAAGAAGGAAGAAGTGGAAGAACCCGCTCCCGAAGAGCCCGCCGCTCCCACCAGCGAAGAACTGCTGAGTGAAATCCGTGACCTGCTGAAAGAGCAGAATAAGTAATGGAGCAAATTCTGCGCGAGGGACTGACTGCCCTCTCCCTCCCCACAGACGGCATCGCATCGTTGATGGACTTTTCCGCACGGTTGCTGGAGAAAAACAAGGTCATGAATCTGACCGCCATCACCGAGCCGAAAGACGTTGCACAGCTGCATCTTTTAGACTGCGCGGCGCTGCTGAATATGGCTGATTTTCACGGCAAGCGGGTGGTAGATGTGGGTACCGGCGCCGGTTTTCCGGGTATGCCCCTGCGTATTCTGGAGCCGGACTTCGATCTGACACTACTGGACAGTCTGGGTAAACGCATCGCCTTTCTGCAGGAAACCTGCGAGGGAATGGGGCTCAGGCGTGTAGAATGTGTCCACGCCCGCGCTGAGGAGTTTGCCGCAAAACACCGCGAGCAGTATGATATTGCCACGTCACGCGCCGTGGCGGCGCTGAATGTACTGTGCGAACTGGCGCTGCCGCTCATTAAAGTGGGCGGACAGTTTCTCGCCATGAAGGCATTAGACAGCGACGAGGAGATCCGCAGTGCCAAAAGCGCCATCGCGCAACTGGGCGGCAAAGTGGAGGAGATCCGGGACTACACTATCCCCGGCACGGACATTGTTCACCGCGTGGTGGTAATCCGCAAGGTGAAACCGACCCCCGCAGCGTTCCCCCGCGCTTTTGCCAAGATCAAAAAAGCACCGCTTGTCTGACACAGCATATAGGAATTTTTGGAATTTGAGGTTATACTATGGGTAAGATCATCGCAGTCGTATCCGGAAAGGGCGGCACGGGAAAAACATCATTTACCGCTAATGTAGGTCTGTCTCTTGCCGCTTTGGGTTATCGCACGCTATGTCTGGATTGCGACATTACGCTGCGCAACCTCGATCTGGCTTTGGGCATGAGCGACAAGGCTCTGATGGACTTCTCCGATGTGATCGAGGGGCGCTGCACCCTTTCCGAGGGCGCTGTCAGCCACCCCAAGTACCCCACACTGCACCTTTTGAGTGCGCCCGTTTCCAGTCAGAACCTCAAGATTTCTGCCAGCCAGATGCGCCAATTGCTGCAGGAGGTACGTGAGAACTTCGACTACTGCCTGATCGATGCACCGGCCGGCTTAGGGCCGGGATTTCGACTGGCCACCGCTTTTGCCGACAATGTGGTGGTGGTAACTACCACCGACTCCATTGCCCTGCGTGATGCACAACGCACCGTGACGGAGCTGAGCCGATTCCCTACCGGACGGATTCATCTGGTGGTCAATCGAGTACAGAGGAAACTGCTCAAATCCATGCGCACCACCATTGATGATGCCATCGATACGGCAGGTCTGCCGCTTTTGGGCGTCGTCCCCGAGGACAACGACCTGAGTTTTGCACTTAATCGAGGAATTCCGCTGCGCGAGTGCAACTACTATGCTGCACACGCTTATGAAAATATTGCCAAACGCATTGTGGGACGTAAAGTGTCCCTGATGAGGATATAAGAGAAAGGAGCTGCATCATGAACATCGCATTGATCGCACACGACAACAAAAAAGAACTGATGGTGCAATTCTGTACCGCCTACTGCGGTATTTTAGCTCAGCACACACTCTGCGCTACCGCTACTACCGGCCAGCAGATCGCAGAGGCGACCGGACTGCGCATCCACCGCTTCCTCTCCTTTGCTCACGGCGGCGGTCAGCAGATCGGCGCACGCATTGCCTACAACGAGATCGACATGGTGCTTTGCTTTGACGATCCTCACAATAAGAAGTCCAATGAAGATGTGGGTTATATCTTCCAGCTTTGCGACCAGAACAATATCCCCTTTGCCAGCAATATTGCAACCGCCGAAATGTTAGTGCTGGGTCTGGCACGTGGCGATCTGGATTGGCGCGACATTGTCAATCCCAAGAGTAAGCCTCTGACGCTGTAATCCCACTTGACATTTGGGGAAAAGTTTTTTACAATATTTAAGGCAATACCGCACCATTCAGGTGTGTGCCTTAATAATAACCGCGTAGACAAAGCAAGAGTAACTCTACACCACTTGCCATCAGAGAGGCGCGCCATCGGCTGAAAGTGCACCGCAGCAGGCAGAGCGAAGACAGCTTCCGAGCGGGACGGGAAACCGTCACGGCACACTCCCCGTAACAGGAGATACAAGGGCCGATTTTCGGCTGAATTTGGGTGGCACCACGAAGTGTAATTTTGCGCTCTCGTCCCAAAACCGGGATGAGAGCGCTTTTTTGCGTTTTTTCCTCAAAACGCCATCAGAACGTACATAACTGCACGATGCAGAAGACGAATACAGAAAGGAACAAAAAGTTATGGCAAAAATGACACCCCGGACACTGTCCGGATTTATGGAGTTACTGCCTCAGCCCCAGCAGCAGATGGAGCGCATGATGGAGATCCTGCGCACCACCTACGCGCGCTATGGCTTTACCCCGCTGGATACCCCCGTCATCGAGGCCAGCGAGGTGCTGCTGGCCAAGGGCGGTGGCGAGACCGAAAAGCAGATCTACCGCTTCAACAAGGGCGATGCCGACATCGCTCTGCGCTTTGATCTGACCGTGCCTCTGGCAAAGTATGTGGCACTGCACTATAATGACCTCTCCTTCCCCTTCCGCCGCTATCAGATCGGCAAGGTCTACCGCGGCGAGCGCGCACAGCGCGGCCGTTTCCGCGAGTTCTATCAGGCGGACATCGATGTGATCGGCGACGGTAAGCTGGACATCACCAATGAGGCGGAAATCCCCGCCATCATCTATGAAACCTTTACCTCCCTCGGTCTGCAGCGTTTCCAGATCCGTGTGAATAACCGCAAGATCCTCAACGGCTTCTACGCTATGCAGGGTCTGAGCGAGAAGAGCGGCGACATCATGCGCACCGTGGACAAGCTGGACAAGATCGGCGCAGAGAAAGTCCGCGCTTGCCTGATGGACGACTGCGGTCTGACAGATAGCGCGGCAGACGAGATTCTGAAGTTCATCGCCATCCGCGGCACCAACGCCGAAGTGCTGAGCGCACTGGAAGGCTATCAGGGCCGTGACGATAAGTTCGACGAGGGTCTTTCCGAGTTGAACACCGTGGTGAAATATCTGGCCGCTTTCGGTGTGCCCGAGGACAACTTCGCCGTGGATCTGACCATCGCACGCGGCCTCGATTACTACACCGGCACCGTGTATGAAACCACTCTGCTGGATCACCCCGAAATCGGTTCTGTCTGCTCCGGCGGTCGCTACGACAATCTGGCCGAGTATTACACCGACCGTCAGCTGCCCGGCGTGGGTATCTCCATCGGTCTGACCCGTCTGTTCTACGTACTGGGTGAGCAGGGCATGCTGAATCCCGAACTGCCCACCGCTCCGGCTGATGTACTGATCCTGCCCATGACCGAGGATCTGGCACCCGCCATCGCGCTGGCCACAAAGCTGCGTCAGACCGGTATCCGCACCCAGCTTTACACCGAGGCCAAGAAGTTCAAGGCCAAGATGAACTATGCCGACAAGCTGTCCATTCCCTATGTGCTGTTCCTCGGTGATGACGAGATCGCGCAGAACATTGTCACCTGCAAGGACATGACCTCCGGCGAGCAGACCAAGCTAAGTCAGGACGACACCATCGCCCTCATCCGCAAGGGTATTGATGCACGCAACAGCGGCAAGGTTATTGTAGAAAAGTAATTCCTATCTGTAATAATTTAAGTTAATTATACAATTCTTTATCAAAAAGGAGCGTTTTATTATGATGCAAATGCGTACACATAACTGCAACGAGCTGCGTCTTGCCGACGCAGGCAAGCAGGTCAAGATCGTGGGCTGGATGGAAAACGTCCGCGAAGTGGGCAGCAATTTCGCCTTCGTCGTGCTGCGTGACTTCTACGGCACCACCCAGGTGGTGGTGGAGTCCGAGGACATGATGGCCATTATCCGTGACCTGAACAAGGAGTCCACCATCAGCGTGGAAGGCGTTGTTCGCGAGCGCAGCAGCAAGAACCCCAAGCAGGCTACCGGCGAGATCGAGGTGGTACCCTCCAAGATCGAGGTACTGGGTCGCTGCCGCTACAACTCCCTGCCCTTTGAAATCAACCGCAGCCGCGAGGCCGATGAAACCCAGCGTCTGAAGTATCGCTACCTCGACCTGCGTAACCCCGCCGTCAAGCAGAACATTATCCTGCGCTGTCAGGTGGTGGCTGCCCTGCGCGCCGCCATGACCGAGCACGGTTTCCTGGAGATCACTACCCCCATCCTGACCGCCTCCTCTCCCGAGGGTGCACGCGACTATCTGGTGCCTGCCCGTAAGCATCCCGGCAAGTTCTATGCCCTGCCTCAGGCTCCCCAGCAGTTCAAGCAGCTGCTGATGACCTCCGGCTTCGACCGTTATTTCCAGATCGCCCCCTGCTTCCGCGATGAGGATGCCCGCGGCGACCGCAGCCCCGGCGAGTTCTATCAGCTGGATATGGGGATGGCCTTTGCCACGCAGGACGACGTATTTGCCGTTCTCGAGGACGTGCTGCCTCCCATCTTTGCCAAGTTCGGCACCTACAATGTGGCATCCGCCGCTCCCTTCCGCCGCATCGGTTACAATGTGGCCATGGAGACCTACGGCTCCGATAAGCCCGATCTGCGTATCGACCTTACCTGCAAGAACGTGTCCGATCTCTTCGTGGAGAGCGAGTTCGAGGCACTCAAGGGCAAGACCGTGAAGATGGTGGACATCTCCGACTGCAAGCTGACCCGCAAGCAGATTGAGAAGCTGCTGACCGATTGCGAAGTGCAGAGCGGCAGCAAGGGCTACTGGTTTAAGGTAGACGAAAAGGGCGAAATCGCCGGCGCTTTCCGCAAGTTTGTTGCTCCCCTGAAGGATGAGCTGGCTAAGAAGCTGAATCTGGCTCCCAACACCTTGGTGATTGTCGCTGCCGGCGAGAGCGCT
>JAZLIB010000128.1:0-9622 GCA_045617185.1 Vescimonas sp. | reverse complement strand
GCTCTGGGATGTATTCGCATTTTCCCATCTCTACTCCTTGCACCAACCGGAGTTTCTCTTGGCAGATAACAGAAAATGTTACTTATTCCCTTCCACGCAGTAACAAAAACCAATTGTTGGCGTTATTATAATAATATTTTTTCCTTTTGTCAAGGCAATTATCCCAACGTGCTTTTAAAGTTTTCTGCTTCACACAGCAGTTCTTCCGCGCCTTGCAGCATTACATCCGACACATGAACGCCGCCTGTCAGGCGAGCCAGTTCCTGTCGGCGCTGCTCACGGCTCAACTGCTGCACTTTCGTATAGGTACGATTGTCCATCTCCCCTTTTTCCACAGAGAAATGGTTGTCCGCCATAGCCGCCAATTGGGGCAGATGGGTCACGCAAAGTACCTGCTTTTTCCGGGAAATGCGCGCCATCTTCTCTGCCACTTTCTGCGCAGCTCGGCCCGATACACCGGTATCTACCTCGTCGAATACCATGGTACCCACATGATCCTGCTCACTGAGCACGTTTTTCATGGCAAGCATAATACGCGCCAGTTCACCACCGGAGGCAATCTTGTTGATAGGTTTCAATTCCTCACCCACATTGGCAGACATCAAAAACCGAACCTCATCAATACCGGTAGTATCCATATCTTTTGTGTCAAAAGACACTTCAAATCGGATTTTGCCCATATCAAGTTGCTGCAACTCACTAAGGATCTGTTTTGCCAGATCTTTTGCCGCTTCTTTTCTCGCTTGGGACAAAACCGTGGCCGACTCCATTGCCACCTTCTGTGCCTTCTTCATCTCCATCTCGAGGCGCTGCAGCGTATCGTCTGCATACTCGATATCGTCTAATTCCTTGCGGCAGCGCTCCAGATAGGCAAGCATATCCTCTACCGTAGGGCCATACTTCTTTTTCAGGCGGTAAAGTTGATCCAGTCGGCTCTCCACTTCGTCCAATTCGTTGGGCGAAAAGTCAAAATTATTCCGTTTATCCTGAATTGTATAGGCAAGGTCATATACTTCACAGTATAGTGATTCCAAGCGATTGTAGATTTCTTCAAATCCGCTGTCAAGGTTCTTGACGTTATTGAGCGCATTTTGTGCCTGGCGGATCAGATTGGCAGCGCCCTCCTGATCATCGCTGCCATTAAGGCAGAAATCTGACTCGGATACCGCGGAAATAAACTTCTCACTGTTGCGCAGCAGATTGCGGCGGCCAAGCAGTTCGTCCTCTTCCTCTGCCTTCAAGTCAGCACGCTCCAATTCTTCAATCTGATAGCGCAGAGTATCCACGCGCCGCGCTTTCTCCGATTCATCCATCTGCAGGGACTGCATCTGACGGCGCAGAGCGGCTAGCGCATCAAACTTGCTGCGGTAATCATCCACCATCGGCTGCATATGGCCGAAATTATCCAGATAAATCTCATGCTGCTCCTCATCGAGCAGTTGCTGCCCGTCATGCTGACCGTGAATATTCAGCAAGCGGTTACCCAAGGTACGCAACTGTGTTACTGTCACGGGACGCCCGTTCACACGGCATGTATTCTTGCCGTCAGCATGAATCTCACGTTGCAAAAGGAGTTCGTCTGCAGATTCAATGCCTAAATCTGCACCGACACCAGCAGGTACACCCGTGAAGCACGCACTGACAAACGCTTTTTCCGTGCCCGTACGAATCAAGTCGCGTGATGTACGCTGTCCCAATACGGCGCTGAGTGAATCAATGACAATGGATTTACCCGCACCGGTTTCGCCGGTGAGAGCATTAAATCCCCCCTCAAATTCAATGTCAGCCTGCTCAATGATGGCAATATTTTCGATATGAAGTAATTGCAGCATCTTGTTCCCCTCCGCAAGCGCTTCACTCAGCGCAGCATCTCCTTGATCTCGGCGCAGAATTCCTCAGCGCCATTTGAATCACGCATGATCAGCAGCACCGTATCATCACCGGCCAGAGTGCCAACCTTGGCGTTGATCTCCATACCGTCCAAAGCAGAGGCTGCAGCTGAGGCAAGACCCGGCATGGTCTTAATGACCACCAGATTCTGCGCCAAATCCACACTGGTAATGCTTTCGTGGAAAATGGTACGCAGCTTATCCTCAAAATTAAGGCGTGTGCGATGCACAGAAACGGCATAGCGATATTTCCCCTGCCCGGCAGGCTCTTTAATCAGATGCAGTTCCTTAATATCGCGGGAAATAGTGGCCTGTGTGCATTTAATGCCACGGGCCTGCAGGCAGGCAAGCAACTGCTCCTGCGTTTCGATACACTCATCACTGATGATCTGCAATAATTGAGTTTGACGGTCATTTTTCATATTTAGCTGCCTCCATCCCCATTTTTTTATCCAGAATCTCACAGAAACTCTTCTTCGACAAACGCACAAGCTGTGTTTCGTATTTTGACATACTCACCTTCACCTTGTCACCATTTTTCAGGGAGAATGCCTTACCGCCGTCAACAGACAGATAGACAAATTTGCGGTTGGCATCTGCTGCCTCAACGGTTATGATATGTTCAGGCGAAAGCACGTAAGAGGAAGAACGCGTTGCGTGCGGGCAAATCGGTGTCAAAAGCAGATTGCGCGCCGTGGGCTCGACAATCGGGCCGCCAGCTGCCATAGAATAACCGGTGGAACCGGTGGGTGTAGAAACAATGACGCCATCGCCGCCTACACGAGTGAGATGTCCTTCTTCCGTAAAAATGCTCAATCTGACCACGCGGGCGATGGAACCCTTAGACACGACTGCATCATTCAATGCAATGTTGCTATATACCGTTCTGTCGTCGCGGATCACGCTGACATCAAGCATCATTCTGCGTTCCACAGTAAAATCCCAGCTTGCCAGATCCTGCAAGCGATCCATCTCATTGACTTCCAGTTCCGACATAAAGCCAAGGCTGCCCAGATTGATGCCCAGCACCGGCACATCGTGCAGCGCCACCGTACGGGCCAGATGCAGAATCGTACCATCACCGCCGAATGCAATCAGCAGATCTGCAGAGCGGATCTCCTGCTGCAGCTGTTTGATGGGCACGCCCATTTCATCGCCGTAGCCTTCTTTATAAAACGGCAGACAGACTACCGTCTGAAAGCCCACTTTATCCAGTATTTCTTTTGCCTGCTTAGCGCCGTGCATCTCATTATCACGATATGGATTCGGGCACAGAATAACTTTTTTCATAAGCTTACGCCTCCTTCAGATCGGTGTGAGATGCATCCACAATAGACGCCAGATCAAAATCACCGTTCTCTCCGCCGTTTTTTCGCAAATAGCCGAGATATTCAATATTGCCTTCCGGCCCGCGTATAGGAGAATATGTCACATCAACAACTGTAAAGTTGTTTTCCTTTGCATGTTCAAGGAAGTTTTCAAGCACTTCCAGATGGACTTTCGGGTCACGGACAACACCCTTTTTGCCCACTTTTTCTTTTCCTGCCTCGAATTGTGGCTTAATAAGGCAGGCAATTTCGCCATTCTCGCCAAGCAATTGATAGAGCGCCGGGAAAATCAGTTTCAAGGAAATAAAAGAAACATCAATGGACGCAAAATCTAATGTATCGGGAATTTCTTCATGAGTAATATATCGTGCGTTGGTGCGTTCTAAGCATACCACCCGTTCATCGTTACGCAGTTTCCAGTCCAACTGACCGTATCCCACATCTACGGCGTATACCTTTTTGGCGCCGTTTTGCAACATACAATCGGTAAAACCGCCTGTTGACGCACCGATATCTGCACAAATCTTATCCTGCAAGGTCAGCGGGAAAGATTTCATCGCCTTTTCCAGTTTCAACCCGCCGCGGCTTACATAGGGCAGCACATGGCCGCGCACTTCAATTTCGGCGTCATTTAAAACCTGCGTGCCGGGTTTATCCACACGCTGACCGTTGACAAACACGATACCTGCCATGATGGTAGTCTGCGCCTTCTGCCGACTGTCCAGCAGACCGCGTTCTGTCAGCAATACATCTAAACGTGTTTTCTTGCTCATGATAATATCTCCTCAATGGTCTTTGCCACACTTGCACCGTCAAGGCCGCGCTCACAATACAATTGAGTAACACTTCCCTCAGGCGGAAGTACCCCACCCAAATTCTTCAAAATCAAATGTTGGGGTGCCGCGCCCTCCTGCGCCAGAATGGCGGCAATCCGCTGTCCCACACAGCCTGTGCCAAGACAATCCTCCAACACCAGCAGGTGCTTTTCGTCACGCAGCATCTGACACACTTCCTCATTCGTCAGCGGCGCGATACGATTGAGTTTCAGAACACGCACAGAAACGCCTCTCTGCTCCAGCATTTCCGCCGCAGTCAATGCCTCGTTGATCATAATGCCGTAGGAAACGATGGTCATATCCTCACCGCTGCGAAGTTCCGTAACCAGTTCATTGCCGCAGCAACCATGATATGATCCTTCCCCACCGCGGGGATATCGAATCGCCACCGGGCCATCCAGTTCTTCAATGCCGATACGCAGCATTTTGCGAAGTTCGGCAAAGCTGGCAGGACACATCACTGTCATGCCGGGTATCACGGACAGATACATGGGGTCAAAGCAACCGTGATGGGTTTCGCCATCCGCACCTACCAAGCCGGCACGATCCACGGCAAACACCGCATGGATTTTGCTCAGTGACACATCGTGCAGTAACATATCAAAGCCACGCTGCAGGAAACTGGAATATACCGCAAATACCGGAATCAGACCCTGCTTGGCCATGCCTGCTGCCATTGCGGTAGCATGACCTTCCGCAATACCCACATCAAAAAAACGAGCAGGATATGTGGCGGCAAACGAAGAAAGGCCGGTACCGTTTTCCATGGCGGCTGTTATGGCGCAAATGCGTTCGTCTTTTTCCGCCAGTTCACAGACGGTCTCGCCAAATACGCTGGAAAATGTTTCTGTCGGTTCTTTCAGCAGTCGCCCCGTTTTGGGGTCAAAAGGCGAAATACCGTGGAAGCGTCCGGGATCTTCTTCTGCAAAACGGTAGTCTTTACCCTTTACCGTATTCACATGGAGCAATACGGGGCGACGAATCTCCTTAGCCAGCATCAGTGTCTGGGTCAGTGCCTCCACATCGTGACCGTCCACCGGGCCCATATACTTGAATCCCATATCCTCAAACATGGTACTGCCGGGATAAAAGGACTTTTTCAGTGCCGTCTTCACATCATGGCTCAGTTCGTAGACCTTTTTACCGGCATGCGTTGTACCCAATGCGCGGCGATAGCGCTTTTTAAACTCGTAATATGACGGGTTATTGCGCAGTTTGGATAGATGGCGGGACATACCGCCTACATTACTATTGATAGACATACCGTTATCGTTCAAAATCACGATCATTGGTTCTCCTGAAGCGCCGGCATCATTCAGTCCCTCAAAACTCAATCCACCGCCCATAGCGCCGTCTCCGATCAGCGCCAGCACATGATAGTCCTCATGGAGCAGCGTGCGCGCACGCGCCATGCCAAGAGCCACAGACACCGAATTGGACGCATGACCTGCAATAAAGGCATCATGCACGCTCTCGTGGGGTTTGGGAAAACCGGAAAGACCGCCATATTGCCGCAAGCCACCGAACAATTCCCTGCGTCCGGTCAAGGCTTTGTGGACGTAGCACTGGTGTCCCACGTCAAAGACAAGACGGTCCTTTGCCGTATCGAATACGCGGTGGATGGCCACAGTCAGTTCCACTATACCCAGATTAGACGCCAGATGTCCGCCGGTTTTGGATACATTTTCCACCAGAAAATCACGCAGTTCGTCGCAGAGTTGCTGCGTTTCTATTTTATTAAGATCCTTTACATCTTTCGGATCACGAATTTTTTCTAAGATCACAAGTATATCCTCTTTTCATCGGAAAAGGTGCAGTGCATGCATGATACGCGCCACACGATAAACCACATTGGTACTTTCATTGATTGCCACCGTCTTGCCCAACGCCTTGCCGCCGATGGTCAGACCGGAGATCAGCGCCGTAACACCGATGGAAATCAAAACAGATGTTGTATTAAAATCACGCTGCAACTGCACGACAATCACTGCCGCAGTGGAGCCGCTGACGATGCCGCAGATATCACCTACCACATCGTTACAAAAGGAACTGACCTCACTGGCACGGTTTAAAAGCCGAATGGCTTCCCTGCCGCCTTTTTCTTTATGCGCTGCCATAGAGTGAAACGGACGCGGGTCAGCTGCCGTAACCGCCACTCCGACCATATCAAAGACAATACCCAGCAGAATAAATACCGCCAGCACGATAATGGCTACGACTGCACCGGCACCGTTCAATGCCGAGGATGAGAAAAAACTCAGCACGGCAGACAACGCCAAGGACATGAAAAAGACCCTCAGCGGCCAATGACTGCTTTTTTTCTTGCCTTTATTTTTCTTCTTTTTTTCTTTATCGTTCAAAAGAAAAAGCCTCACTTATTAAATAATACTGAACAGGGCAGCTCCGAAAGTAAATCTTACGGCTTAGGTACGGGTTGGATTTCCCTGCAGTACACCTCTCGTTGCCGATCAGGCGGTTTCCCTTTCGGTACTGCACCATGGTGTTGCCTGCCATGATACCCGACTGCCACTTAGTCCGCACTGCAATCCATTCGGCGCCCATAAAAGACAGCCTAGGTGATTTCCACCGCAGTCAAACCATCTCTTAGCCTCTTTTGCAGATAGGGTTTCAAGGGAATAGCGATTGCTCCCTGGCCGGGGAGGTCACGCATGAGCTCCCCTATTCACCGTATCCACGCAAGGCAGGCTACTCTGCACACAGCGTTACAGCCGCATAAGCCGCTTTAGCACCGCATTGCAGGTTCTCAATCTGCTTCGTACACAAGTCGCTTGACCACAAAGGGAGTACGCTTATGCACAATAGCAGGTCTCCACGAAAGCAGGGTCGGGTCCTCCATGCCATTGGAGGGCGCCCTGAATCCGCAGGCACGACGCAAAGGTCGCGCCTTCCTCCAGCACCCACCCCAAACTGGGCGTAAGAAGCAGGCACCAGAGGATTCACAGTTGTGCCCTTTAAAGGATTTTTAGGCCCTTCTTAGGAGATGGCAGATCTGACTAGGATACTGCGCCTCTGTTCAGTAATTATGTATAATACCACATTTCATCGCGATTTACAACTGGTTTATACAATATATTCTGTATATACAGTCATTTTGTATATTGGAATTTTCAGCAAAAAAGGATTTCACACATTTATGTGAAATCCTTTTTCCGTAAGTTATAAAAATGAATATACCGCAAAAACTACTAAGCGAAAGGATGTTAACCATGAGTATGATCCCCTGCACTGAAGCATGCCGCTTTCAAGAAGACGGTCTGTGTATGTTAAATCAATGCACTTCGCTGGGTCAGGCCGATATGGCACATTTATGCGCACACTTCCAGCCCGTTATCCACGCACCAATATCCGCAGAGCCTCGGAAATCGTCTGCACCGGCAGCAGTTCCAAATGAGGAAGTGCCTTGAGTTCCTTGGCACGATGTGCCGGAACGATGCACTTTGTAAAACCGAGCCGCTGAATTTCGCTCAGTCGCTGCTCCAAGTGGCTGATACTGCGAATCTCACCTGACAGACCCACTTCACCGATAGCTGCCATTTCGTTAGGGATAGGCTTGTCCAGATAACTGGAAGCAATAGCCACCATCGCCGCCAGGTCGGCCGCTGGCTCATCCAAGGTAAGGCCGCCGATGATATTCACATAGGCATCGCATTGTGATACTTTCAGTCCACCGCGTTTTTCAAGAACAGCCAGCAGCATGGCCGTACGACTGTAATCAAACCCGTTGCAACTGCGTAAAGGCTTGTTACCGGTGCAGGGTGCAATCAACGCCTGTACTTCTGCCAGTACGGGGCGGGCGCCCTCCATGACGCAGGTCACGCAAGTACCCGGTGCGTCCTTGGGGCGGCCGGAAAGCAGCATCTCTGACGGGTTTTCTACCTCCTGCAGACCGCTGTCCATCATTTCAAATACACCGATTTCGTTTGTGGCGCCAAAACGGTTTTTGGCAGCACGTAAAATGCGGTAGGTCATGTGCTGGTCTCCCTCAAAGTACAGCACACAGTCCACCATGTGCTCCAGAACCTTCGGACCGGCAATGGAACCTTCCTTGTTCACATGGCCAATCACGAATACCGTGATACCCAATCCCTTCGCCACGTGCATCAGCGCCATGGTGCAGTCCTTCACCTGCCCCACACCGCCGGCTGGCGAATCCAGTTCCTCGTTATACAAGGTCTGAATGGAGTCGATGATCAGCACATCCGGTTTTTCTTCCTCTACGCAGGAAATCACGTCACCGAGGCAAGTTTCCGACAGTACGCTCAGGTTTTCGCTATCTACATGCAAACGCTGGGCGCGCATCTTAAGTTGATGGGTCGATTCCTCGCCGGATACATATAACACCTTGGCAAACTGACCCAACTGCTGGCAGATCTGCAGCATCAGCGTGGACTTACCGATACCCGGTGCGCCACCCACCAATACCAACGAGCCTTTTACCGCACCGCCGCCTAAAACGCGGTCCAATTCCCCCATTCCCGTGGGAAAACGGATTTCGTCTGAGGTGTCCAATTCTGTAATGCGTGTAGGCTTTACATCTTTGTTGATAACACATTTTGTGCCGTTTTTACCGATCTTTTCTGCTGCCTGCTCCACCATGGAGTTCCATGCACCGCAGGCGCCGCAACGACCCGACCATTTTGGGCTTTCATTGCCACATTCTGTGCAGAAAAACACACTTTTTGCTTTCATTTTTATCCCTCATTTACATGATATTGTCTGAATCCGGCCACGATACACGCCGCCATTCGTAATTGATAGTCTGAATCCTGCAAGATCTTCACTTCATTTGCGTTTGACATGAAACCGCACTCCACCAGAATGGACGGTGCCTTGCTGTTTTTCATCAAATAGACACTGCTATCGATGGGTTTTGCCGCTTTCTCGTTGCCACTGTTGACGGCTTCATTGAGAACCGACTGCACTGACTCTGCCATGGCCTGCCCCGGTGCAACCGTATTATAAAAAACCTGCGCTCCGTGGACAGCAGGGTGGTTCGGCAAACTGTTCTGATGGATACTCAGCAGTACTGCATTCTCCCGATCGTTCACCAAAGCTACCCGATTCTTCAGGTCCGACACTTTCTTCTCCCGCAGCGTTACAGCGTCTTGAGAGTAGATAGCCTCGTCCTCCGTTCGCGTCATAAGTACATCATGTCCCAAAAAAAGCAGCAAGTTCTCTACACGTTTGGCAATAGCCAGGTTGATATGACTCTCCGCAACTCCGTCCGCAGATACAGCGCCGCCGTCCTCCCCGCCGTGTCCGGCATCAATAACGACCGTATCGTGTATAGACTGCGTGGAAAAAGCAGTTACGCCTTTTCTGTTTGTCATCAATAACAGCGCCGCAACGGACAGTACCGCAAATACGGCAATTGCCAGCAAATGTCTGCGCCTGAAAATTAAAATCATCAGTATACGCCTCCCTTGTCCGACACTTTATGTGTTGGGCGAGGGATTTATGCTTATTGTAACACAAATCCAGCTCTGTGCAAATCCGCAGTTTGCCATTTCACACCTGCAACATAAAATAAAATGAGCTTACCGAGAAG
>JAZLIB010000127.1:0-6018 GCA_045617185.1 Vescimonas sp. | reverse complement strand
TTAGCTTACTGTCATAGTATGACTGGCTTCCGGCTACTAGCTCGTTGAAACTTTCACCCGCGCCGAAACCTGTAACTCGATACCTGTTTTTAAATATGCTGTCTGGCGTGAGAAATGTGTAGAATCCTTTTAGATGCTTATCTGTTTCATCCCCGTCGGATTTATAAACAAACTGTACAGCAATTCTCTTGTTAGTATCAGACTTGTAAATGTTTCTGTATTCCACTATTGTGTTGCCCGGGGTGCTGACAGAAAAATCCTTTGCAACGAGAGCTCTCAGTTTTGCATCATTGTCAGCGCTGGCAGAAGTGATATAGTGGAACCCAGTGTAAACAATGGAAATCGCAACAATAAATATTAGAATTGGTACACATTGTTTGTTTAATACTTTTCTTTTCATTCGCTTTGTTTGGCGCCTCCTTGAAATGTAAATCAGAAGGCGAATGTTACCCAACTACACGCCTTCCAGCTTTTGCTTGTTTGTTTCGGTGTGACATTTAATGGCGTTCCTGAAGTCGAACTCGCACCAATAGAAACCGATACAGACATTTGCGTCCATGTGTGGACATAGTAAGAATTTACTTTTCTAACTTTTGAACTCGGTTTGGCCTTAAAGTCGGTTGATAATGTACTTCTTTCCATTGCCTGGTATATGCCGTTGCTGCCGAGTCTACCCTTTACTGCATATTCTACCCACTTGTCGCCAGAGCCGCAACAATGATAGTCCCTGCCCGACTTACCGATTGTTCCGTTACAAAGCCCCTTAACGTATCCATATCTGGAATATAGGCTTGCATTTGTAATTACACCAGGAGTAGACTGAATGATGTAATCATCTCCAGCGTCGCAGCAGTCTTTCGACCAAATAGCTCTTGATACTGCATGATATGTGTATTCGCCTGCTTTATTTTTGGTCGATGACGACCCTCTACTAACAGATGTAACAAGTGAAAATTTTGTAGTAGGTGCCTGAGCTGGGCTGCCGGTTGCGCTTGTGGCTGCCGTAGCTTCTCTAATTAGAGAAATATCATCTTCCCCAAAATCATCAGATTCAATACGGTCGTAATCTCCATCGTCATTCTGTTCAAGAGGGCATTCTGTCATGCAGATGGCACCAAGAATGCGGTCGTTTTCTTCGGCGTCCTCCACAGATTCCTCAATAAAGTCTACCAAATCATCTTCGTATCTGTCAACAAGAAATTCGAGCATTTCGGCATCCTCTTCGGCCTCCTTTTCCTCTTTTCTTGTCAGGTCGTCCTGTACCTCAACCTCCAATTCACCATCATCGATTTCGATATCTAAATTTGTCAAATCGATCTGATAGTGATTTTCCAAATACCCGTCCTCGGATTCAGTGACAGGCACTTCTTCCGCCATAGCCGGCATGATTGATGTTACTGCCATAATTAATGCAAGCAGCAACGTTAGAATAGACTTCCTTTTCATTGGCTATTCTCCTTTGTTAAAATTTATATCTTCTGCAAATGCAGTTGATACCATTCCATTGATATAACTTAGCACATTTTCCGTTCTCAGCGTTCCTTTTTGACGCAAGCCACAATATAATTACGTGAAATGCATTTGTCGGCTGTAGAACGAACGAATTTAATTGATTATAGCCCGAGTATACACACGTCGAACTAACACACTATCACCTATAATTTTAGATTTTGTATTCTACCACACAATTCTCTGTTTGTACGCATAAAAGGATAACTGGTCGTTTTAAAAGGATATTTGGTATTTTGGGGCCATTGCGATAATACAATTCTTCTATAAAACCACTATATCGTACGGTGTAGTTCTGCACCTATGATAACATTGCAAAAATGAGGAGCGTTTTCCGATTATAAACAATAATGGTATCTATATAAAATAAAGGCGGCAGAGATTTTTCTCCGCCGCCTTGTGCCATTATGCGTAAATCAAATCATTATTGACGATTTCTGTTGCTATTTTCCGTACTGCATTCATCCGCCGCACCCAAAGCATTTGATCTTTTTCTTTGAATGTTTCTGAGATATCTTCCTTTTCGGCAAGTCCTTTTACCACCCGAAAGAACATCTCCTCCGCCTGCTCGTCAATATCTGCAAGGTAGTCATTCAGCTTGCTACTTGTAAGCAACTCATAGTAGACCACTTTGTGATGTCTTTTCAAATATCGAGCGTGTCTCTGTCCCCATATCCCAATGTGACGCTCCTCTGGCTCGTCATCACCTGCGATGAAGTAATAATCTCCGACAAGCTCGTACTTCAATCCTGTTCTTTCATCAATGATGTACTTATCCATTGTGTAATCCTCCATAATAAATGATTCTTTGATTTGTCCTATCAATTCAATCATTCCGGCTGATTACAAAAGCCGAAGGGAGAGACTACTTCGTTACGTAGTCTCTCCCTTTCGGGTGGATTTTTTTATTCTTTCATCTTTTCATAAGCGATGCGTGGAGTGCCGTCCTCTACATAGATAATGCCCTGCCGCAAAAAGCCACTCTTCTCCAATGCTCGCTGCACGGTGAAATTGCTCTCGTGGGTATCAGCACGCAGATGGCCAATCTGCGTCATAGCCCAGTCCATGACCTTGGCCAAAACATTCTTTGTTTTGCCGTCGCTGCCAAGACGGTGAATCGTACCGTAGGGGCGGTCACTGCACCATGCACCGTCATCGATGCGTTCGTATAGGGGATCATCACCGATGATAAAGGCAAACACGGCATGAATTGTAGCCTCCTCTTCCAACACATAGAGTTGGCCTAATTCAATATCATGCGCCAGTTTTGGCTCCGGCGCATCGATTCCGTCCCATTGTACCGTGTTGCCATGATTACGCATATAGGCGCGTGCCGTGGCATAGATCGGTAAGATCGTGGGCAGATCTTCTAATGTTGCTTTTCTGATCATATCAGTTCTTCAAACTCTGCAGCGGAGCAGGAATCCGTCCGCCACGTGCGATAAAGTCTGCACTGGAGGCATCGTGTACGGGCATGACGGGTGCACTGCCCAAAAGACCGCCCATCTCAATCATGTCGCCTACCTTCTTACCTTCCACGGGAATAATTCGTACGGCAGTTGTCTTACTGTTCACCATGCCAACAGCCGCCTCATCGGCGATGATAGCAGAGATGGTCTCGGCGCTGGTTTCACCGGGAACGGCGATCATGTCAAGGCCCACAGAGCATACGCAGGTCATGGCTTCCAGTTTGTCAATAGTCAGTGTGCCGGACTGTGCCGCGGCAATCATGCCCTCGTCCTCGGAAACGGGAATAAAAGCACCTGAGAGGCCGCCAACATGGCCGGATGCCATCACGCCGCCTTTCTTTACGGCATCATTCAAAAGAGCCAGCGCCGCCGTAGTACCGTGTGTACCGCAGGTTTCCAGGCCCATTTCCTCCAGAATACGCGCCACGCTATCACCGACAGCAGGCGTGGGAGCCAAGGACAGATCCACGATACCAAAAGGCGTATCCAGACGTTTGGAAGCCTCGGTGGCTACCATCTGACCCATGCGGGTAATCTGGAAAGCCGTCTTTTTCACGGTTTCTGCCACCACATCAAAGGGCTGACCCTTACAACTTTGCAGCGCGTGATACACCACACCTGGGCCGGAAACGCCCACATTGATCACGCTGTCGGCCTCGCCTACACCGTGGAAAGCACCTGCCATAAAGGGGTTATCCTCCACAGCATTGCAGAATACCACCAGTTTGGCGCAGCCAAGTCCCTCCTGCGCGGCGGTCAGATGTGCGGTTTCTTTGATGATGCGGCCCATACGTGCCACGGCGTCCATGTTGATACCGGCCTTTGTAGAGCCTACATTGACGCTGGAACAGACAAAATCGGTCTCAGCCAGAGCCTGCGGAATAGCGCGAAGCAGGAGTTCATCGCCCTTGGCGAAGCCTTTTTGGACAAGTGCGGAAAAGCCACCAATGAAGTTAACGCCGCATTCCTTGGCGGCGCGATCCATAGCCAAGGCAAACGGCACATAGTCCGTGGTATCGCAACTGCCTGCTACCAATGCCATGGGCGTGACGGAGATACGCTTATTAACGATAGGAATACCAAACTCGCTTTCAATTGCCTCGCCGGTTCTGACAAGTTTTTCTGCTTTACGGGTAATCTTATCATAAATCTTATCGCAGCAGCGCTTAGGGTCCTCGCTGATGCAGTCCAGCAGTGAAATACCCATAGTGATTGTACGGATATCCAGATGCTGCTTGTCGATCATATTGATCGTTTCAAAGATATTACTTAAATTCAGCATAATACACCTCAGATCTTATGCATGGCGTCAAAAATATCCTCCCGCTGGATGCGGATGGAGAGACCGCAACTTTCGCCATAGTCCTTCAAAATGACGCTGACCTGATCAAAGGCCTTCTCGCAAAGGGACAGATCCACCACCATCATCATGGTAAAATAGCCGTCCATGACGGTCTGATTGATATTCAGTACATTGATGTTGCAGTCAGCCAGCGTATTGCATACGCCGGCAATAATACCCACCTGATCCTTACCGATTACAGTTACAATTGCTTTCATTGCTGTCACTCCTTCATTCCAATTCGTCCAAGGTCAGTTTATAACTATCCATAAAGTGTTCAAGGAAATAATTCAGTTCCGGCAGATCATACTGATCCAATGCGGCTGCAGTCTGCTCTGCGGCGCGGCGGAACTCGGTGTTCCCTGCTTTCAGTTCATCCAGACACTTGATATAAGCGCTGAGTTTATCTGCCACTTTGACCAGTTCCTCAATTTCCGGGTCAACCGGCTGCAGAATATCACTGTAAGTGTTGCGTAACTCTTCCGGCAGCATGTTTACCAGCTTGTCGCAGGCAATAGACTCCACCTGCTTGTAAGCATCGCGGATTGAGGGATTGTAGTATTTAATCGGCGTAGGCAAATCGCCGGTCAGAATCTCACTGGCATCGTGGTACAAAGCCGCTACCGTTACCTGACCTTCGTCAATCTGTCCGTCGAAATAGGTGTTACGAATTACCGCCAAAGCATGTGCCAGAACCGCCACCTGATGGCTATGCTCCTGAATATTCTCTGTGTAGCTGTTACGCATCAGCGCCCAGCGATTGATAAAGCGCATACGCGCGATATAAGCAAAAAAGTGGTTCATTCTATCACCTCTCCCAGCAGTAAATCGTCCTGAACTCCGGTAATCTTAACGTTCAGCACCTGATTATGTAAACCGTTTTGTGCCACCTCTACCTCCATATAATTGGGGGCATGACCACTGTACTTCCCGTCCTTAGGCTGCTCAAACAGCACGGGATAGGTCTTACCGACACAAGCGGCAAGGTAATCACGGTGCATTTTTGCCGCCACTTCGCTTGCGCGGTGTGCCCGTTCGTCTTTCGTAGGCCCTGCCACCTGCTCCATCTTTGCCGCCGGAGTGCCGGGACGGATAGAGTACGGAAAGACGTGCATATCCGCAAAACCGCACTTTTCAATAAAAGCAAGCGTTTGGGTAAACTCCTCTTCTGTTTCCCCGGGAAATCCTGTGATCAGATCCGTGGTAATGGCAGGGTGGTCGAAGTATTCATTCAGAATTCGCACGGACTCATAGTAACGTGCGGTGTCATACTTGCGATTCATGCGCTTGAGCGTTTCATCGCAGCCACTCTGCATGGACAGATGGAAATGGGGGCAAAGATTCGGCAGTTTGATGGCACGCTGGCAGAAGTCCTCCGTAATAGTGCGGGGCTCCAGACTGCCAAGACGCAGACGCATATCCCCTGCCGCCGCTGAAATCGCTTCCAAAAGATCTATGAGCGTAGTACCGTTCTTGAGATCATGACCGTAAGAGGAAATCTCAATGCCGGTAATGACAATTTCTTTATAACCCTCTTCGCGGAGCTGCTTTGTCTGTTCTACAGCAATATCTAAAGGCAGTGAACGAACACCGCCGCGGGCATAAGGAATGATACAGTAGGTGCAGAAATTGACGCATCCGTCCTCTACCTTCAGCATGGCACGGGTACGTGCCGCCATACCGCCGGCAGGCAGTACC
>JAZLIB010000126.1:0-19824 GCA_045617185.1 Vescimonas sp. | reverse complement strand
ATACAGAACAGCGATGTGACGACCATTACCGACAATACGGTGGAACTGGTGGAGCGTATGTTCGGAGATATGTCGCCCAATATTATTGCGCAGATCACCGAAGGTATTGATGCCGGTATCAAGGGTATCGACAGCGGTGTTGCCGGTATCGACAAGGGCCTTGCCGAAATGCAGGAGGGCTATGACGGCATCGGTCAGGGAATTGGCGGCATGAACACGGCTATTGCCGCGCAGGACGAAGCGCGTGCACAGCTGCAAAATGCCATCGATATGCTCCGCAGCTTCAAAAACGGTCTGCCCAAGGGCATGACCCTGCTTAACTTTATTCCCGAACAGGCTCAGTCTGCCATGCCGCAGAATGTCCTTTCCATGCTGTCCGATGTGCGCAGCGCCTCTGACTTGCAGGCGCTGATCGATCAGATGGATGCGTCGTCCGACTCCATGAGCGATGCCACAGCGCAGCTGGACAGCGCCATCACCATGATGAACAGATTCCCCGACGGAAAAATTCCCGGTGGACAGACGTTGGGCGATGTATTGCCTCCTGCTGCAAAAGAGGCAATGCCTGCTCAAACGCTGACAATGATCTCCTCTGTGACAGAGGTATCACAGCTTGAAGCGATGAAAACGCAGATTGAAAGTGGTATTGCTGCCCAGCAATCTGCCAAGGAGCAGCTGCAAACACCGTTGGCCATGCTCAACGCATTGGCTGAGGGACGTATTCCTGATGGCATGAGTATGGTGGACTTTATGCCCGCCTCTGCCAAGGAGGCAATGCCTGAGGATACGCTGCAGCAGCTTAAGAATGTGAAGACTGTAGACGATCTGGAGAGCATGGCCGATGAACTGTCTGCTGCTCGCGCCACCGTGGCGCAGAAGCTTGATGAGGCTGAAAAGTCTCAGAAAGAAATGGGAACGGCAATGAAGAAAATGGAACAATCCTCCAAGGATATGAAGAAGCTGTCCAAGCAGCTTGGTGAGGTGAAACTGGCTGTTCCTGATGCCTTTAAGACGGCTGGTGAAAACTATGTAGCTTCCGTGCGTGATATGTCCGATAAAATTGAGGACACATTCCAAAGCACCGTCAATAGCGGCTATCGGAATATGTATCTGTTCCAGGTGGGAGCCAATGCGCTGGGACTGCTGGTGCTGCTGTTCTACCGCGAGCCGCGACGCAAGAAAGAGCAGTAAACGAAGAGGTGTAAGCCGAAAATGAGTAAGACATCAAAACCTAAAATGACAAAGGATACCCTGCCGGAAGATTTTACATTGGGCCTTGCCATAGTGGATGCACTGCCCGTGTTGCTGTTCGGCGGCAGTATAATCCTCGTTGGGTTACGGTTCGGCAGTATCCTGTTCCTGATGGGCGCAGCGCTTTGCTTCTGGGCAGGCGCGGCGAAAGTGCTTTGGAAGATCATTGTCGCAGCAAGGAAAAAGAATATCTGGTGGCTGTTCCTTCAGATGCGTATCGTCATGCCGATAGGATTTGCGCTGATGCTGCTGGCTGTCATTTTGAACTTGAAGGCAATTAGCCTGACGGCTGTCTTTGCGGCTATTATATCAATGCCGTCGGCAATCTTTTTCGTTGTCGGTGTGCTTGGCATGGTGCTGATGGGTATATTTGCCGCAAAATTAGATTCTGCGGATGTACGCTCCAACTGGATCGAGCAATTGACCAATACGGCAGCGCAGGCATCGTTCTTTGTCGGTATCCTGCTGCTGCAGAAATGATAACAATACTGAATTTATATTGGGAGGCGCAAAATGTCATTTAAAAGCTTAAAAATCGTGGATAACTTCTATCAGAACAACCTGTTTTTCCCCATGCCGACAGTTGCCGTTTCTACGCTATGTGAGGACGGCTCTACGACCATTGGCAGCTATTCGCTGGTCTTCCCGTACTATATCGCGGGCAAAGACTACTACGCCATGATTCTGGAATGCCGCAACTCTTCCAACACGGCGCAGAATATCCTGCGCAACGGAAAATGTGCGCTCAACTTCGTCAAAGATGACAGGAAGACCTTCAAGGAAATGGTTCGCCTGGGTTTTCCCGGTAAAACACCGGCTGAAAAAATGAAGGACTGCCATTTTGAATTGATTAAAGGCGAGGCAGAGGGCGAGCGTCCTTTGATTCTGAAGAATGCCTATCAGGTCATCGAATGTACTTGGGACGATACGCTGGAGGACGGCTACAAGTCCAAGGAGCATATCGGCGAGCTGGAGGGTGTGAAGCCGCCTTACAACAACTTCAACGGCATCACCTCCCAATACGGCTGCCACTTTATTTTGAAAATGGATAAGGTCTTGATGGAAGAAAAGTATGCCACCGGCCTTAAAAACGGCTTAACGAAGAAATCATTCCCTGCCGTGCCCGTGGATTACGGATACCATGACAGTAAGAATTTCTGGTATAAGAGATTCAGAAGCATTTTCCCCACCAGTGAGCCGATTGCGACCAGTAATGCCGGTTCTGTCGACAGCGTGATGTACTGCGCCGAGCGACTGGACACCAAGGTCACCTTTACCAAAGAGGCGTGCGAGCTGTATACCAAGATTCCCAGACCCTTTATGAAAGCGGCGCTGCTGGAGGTGGCGCAGATTGCCGAAGAAAACGGTATTGACGTCATCGATAAAGCCGCCGCCCAGAAAATTGCGGAAATCAAGCGTTCAAGAAAGTAAGAACGTCACGTCGCATTCGATGATGGAGATCATCGACATTGAGCGGCATGCACCCATTTCAGCGTGAATGATGAGAAGAAAACGGCTTTATCAGCAAGACTTTGACATAAAAGGACGCCTGGAGCGCACGACTCCAGGCGTCTTTTTATTTTTGACTGTTGTTTAATTCCTTATCTTTCATATACTGACAAAACTGCGCATAATCCTTATGTCCAAAGATGAGCATTTTTTGCGGTAATTCTTCTAATGCAGAGCGGAATGCAGCAGAGTCTTTCTTCCGACATTTGCAGAAAATTACAAGATATTCTGTATTTTCGTGGACATATTCCTGCATATACTGCACTCTTACTTTATGTTTGATAAATAGACTATCTGCAAGATATTCCTTAGTATCGAAATATGCGTAGTAATCGTAGAGAAGAGAGAATTTCTCCAGGCTCCAGCCGTAGCGCAATTCATTTGTCATACGCGTCCTCATTCCTTCCACCCCAATTGCATTCTTCGTTCAGAAGGACATCGTCCTCATCATCGTCCCATCCATCATCAAACTGGGCCATAATTTCTTTTTTGAGCTCAGAAGGATCGCCCTCTTCAACGCGGCAGATGATTTTAGTGAAAGTCGTAAACATGACGCGGGCATAGAATTTCTTTCCGACTTTGTCATAGATTCGTCCTGCGCTCATTGTGCCGCTAGCTACGGTGCTACAACTGTTTGCAACATATCCAACAGTACCGATTGCAGGCATCGTGCACTTAATGGCTTCATTGTCATAAGCATTGTCGGGGTCCTTTTCGCATCGCACAAGGTGTCCGATTTTAAAAGGGTAGGAGCTATGGTAATTTTTAAACCCGGTGATAGAAATATACTTTTCATTCATGTCAATTTGCCTCCCATTTTAGGCTGTGATTTCCAATATTTTTTTCCTTGGTGTACATAGTCTAACAAATTAACTGTCCAAGAAAACGGTCAGCAAATTGGTTCGAGTCGCAGAAATGTGTAGATTTGTCTGCTGTTACGGTGCCTTTTTTGGCGCCGGAAATGTTTTTGTCGCGGCCGTTTGGTTTGTTATCCATCTTACATCTCCGTATGATAATCGGGTAAACAAGGTTATTATACCTGCTATTTCGCGCCCCTCAATGTTTTCTATGATTCCCAATCCCCACCTTATTGCAGGGGAATGAAACATACAAATCTAATGTGCGGATTTCAAATAAATAACGTACGGAAGAGGCCGTTGGCCAAATAGGAAACGAGGGACTCGGTTCAAGTCCCTCCAAACTACGATAATCAGCGAGTGCCTGCGTTACTTTCATCGGTTGCAATTACGAGTATCGTACGCTATAATAGTAGAAAATTCTACTATTCTGGAGGCGGCAATGGATTATCAGACACTTAACCTTTTGTTTCGTTGTAACAAAAAGTTCAGTCATGAGAAGATTCGGCTGCAGGAGCTTTCGGACACCGAATGTATGATATGTTCCTATATTTACTCACACGAAAACTGCTCACAGGACGATGTGTCGGTGGCGCTGAAAACCGACAAGACGACCGTTGGAAAAGCACTTGCATCGCTTGAAAATAAAGCTTGTGTTGTGCGAACGCAGGATGAAAGTGACAAACGTATCAAACGCTTGTCACTTACCGATACCGGGTTGGAGAAGGTATCGGAGCTGTTGGACATTCACAACAACTGGCTTCGGGATATTATGACCTGCCTTTCGGAAGAAGAACAACGTCAATTTGAAAATTATTGCAAGCGACTGCTTGTTTCTGCAGAAAAACTGACAAAGCAAAACGGAGGCAATTTCAGAAAATGAGTAATGTGAAAACAGCAAAAAGAAAAACAATCCGCAGGGTCATTCTTGCCATTATCGCCGTGGTGGTGCTTGCATCCGCTGTGGGGATCGGCGTGTGCCTGTTTAACGAAAGACCCGCCGTTCAAGCGCTGGCGACCTATCAGAGCGCGTACGGTGATACGACCATCAATGTCTCCGATGACGGTGGGGTGGAGATTCTGCCGCTGAATGGGGGAATTCATAAAACGGGTATTATCTTTTATGTCGGTGCGCAAATCAAGCCTGATGCCTATATTCCGCTTTTGACACGTATTGCCGAGCAGGGATACCCCTGCTTTATCCCCAATCTGACATGCAATATGGCAATACTTGAGCCGTCTGCTGCCGAAGAAATCATCCAAGCACATCCGGAGATAGAAGTGTGGTATATTGCAGGTCATTCCTTGGGCGGCCTTATTGCTTCCGATTTTGCCGAGGATCATCAAGACGAGGTCAAGGGACTTATTATGTTGGCTGCCTATACTAATTGCGATATGAGCGAAATCAGTATGCCCGCTCTTTCCGTGTATGGCGATAGTGACGGTGTGTTGAACAAAAAGCGATATGATGAGCGCTTGCCGTGGAACTCATCCGATTTCGAGGAATATGTCATTTCAGGTGCCAATCACGCGCAGTTTGGCGATTATGGAAAACAGCCCCGTGATAACGATGCGAACATCACAGCAGACGATCAGCAGGCACAGACTGCAGACATGATCCTCGACTGGCTGAACCGTCATGCGGACGGAGGAAATCATGGATAAAAGCGAAAATGACAAGGGACGCTGTGCCTGAGGGTGCCGCGCAGGCATCTGTATTTGCGGGAACACTTTTTCTTCTCTGAAAGGTAATCTATGGAAAATACGCTGAACCGTCTGCTTGGCTTTTTCGATATGAAAGACGAAAACGGTATAAAAGTCTCTGAAGAAGAATCATGGATCGACGCCTACGGCACAAGCCGTATTATGAAAGCAGTATTTGAAAGGAATGAAGGCGTATGAGCGATAAAGAAAACAGCAGCGGAGTCATCGGAAACTTTTCCGTTGCACTCGGCTTGTTTGATTATATCAACCCGATTTTTTACGGCATTACGGTCATTACGATCCTCGTAAAATTGTTCGGGGCAATGAATACACCGACTTATATCATCTTTGCGCTTGGCGCTGTAATTTCACTGATTTTTGGGCTTTCCATCCCGACGGTCAAGCTTATTGTCGGACTGGGGAAAATGCAATTCAAGATGCCGGTGAGTCTGGTTTCGTTTGTCAATACGGGGATCCTGCTTTCCGGCATCGCGCTTGTTTCCCATGTCGTCGGAATCAAGCCGCTGACACTTATCGTTGTGCTGCTATGTGCATCAGGCATTATTGGATTTTTGTGGTATAAGACCGGAAAATTCAATACGGTTGCCGTGTTGATCGGCGCGGTCGGGTATCTGATGATTTACGCTTCAATGATAACGTTGTCAATCAGAAGTGATGTGATATTGCCCGTCATTCTGTACGCACTTGCGATCTGCCTCTTTGCGTTTCTCTGCTTTGTCGGAATCCTTTCCAATCTCAAAAATGCGAAAGTGCATTGGGTGATTGAAATCTCCAATGTGATCTGTCAGTGTTTCGTCGTCTTAGCGACGGTGATTTTACTTTGCAGATAGATATAATCAGAAAATTTATTTGAATCACAATGGTAACTATCCGTGAAAAATCTGAATGATAAAACAAAGAGAATAATTAAATATCTATGCGTTGTCGCCGTCATTTTCGTCATGGTGCTTACATCGGATTTGTTAGATGAAAAGGAAATCATATTCCCCGAGATCGCGGCACTGTCGATTGGATGCTTTCTTGCGCCGAAGCTCAACTGGCAAACAAGCTATGTGCGCATGATCATCTGCATTGAGATCTGTGCAACGATGGGTATGTGCATCGTTATATTTATCCCGCTACCACTTTGGATACAGGTGGCACTTGCTTTTGCCATGGGCCAGATTGTGCTCATGCTGTCCCATACCTCGCTTGCACCGATGATTTCGGCCATCGTATTGCCGGTGCTACTACAGACCAGAAGCCCGGTATACCTTGTTGCCACACTGCTCTTGACGGTACTCGTCGTTGCAATAAGGATTCTGCTTGAAAGAGTATCAATTATGGGGAAAAATACATTCAGTCCGCTCCCGGCACCGGTAAAGGCGGACTGGGGTGCATTTGCTTTCCGCACAGTATGTGTAGCCATTCTGGCGTGTATATGCTTAAGATTTGACGGGAAATTTTTCATAGCGCCACCACTTCTCGTCGCATTTACTGAGTTGAGTAAAGTTGGGCATCCGGCCGAAAAAAATAAGTCGAAGGTAGTTTTGCTGGTCGGCCTTTGTGCGCTGGCGGGCGCAGCTATGAGATTTACTCTTGTGATGAAGTGCGGCTTTCCTCCTGCGGTTGCTGCGCTTGTCATCAGTGTTTTGATTATTATTCTTGTGGAGTGTGTTGGTCTGTATTTCCCACCGGCGGGAGCCATGGGTGTGCTCGCACTTTTGATTCCCGATAGTGCCGTGCTGCCGTACACCATAGAGGTCGTACTGGGCATTACGGTCCTTGCTCTCGCAGCAGAAGTATGGGTGAAATGTTCCAAAAGACTCATAAAAGCTGCGGAGTGATATTCCGCAGGAGTGATTACAAAAATCGCGATCCAATTCCGTCCCCATTCTGCAGGCTACCGGATATATGAAATTTAAAACGAATAAATCTCTGATTCCGTTTGTGAATCAGAGATTTATTCGTTTCTGCCGCATCAGAATCGTCTGACAGACGCGATTTACAATAAAATCATGATTACGCTGTGCGTAATAGGTTAACGGCTCCTTCAACTCGCGGAGGATATCACCTTCTGTGAATCTGCAGATGTGCAACTGTGGGGAGAACAGGTTTCGTGCATGGATGACCTGCCGGTTGAACGTCGTATTGAACGGACGGGCTTTTGCAGAGCGAATCAGCGCTGCAGAGTCAATGTCCATTGGTGCTGTTTGCACATTGGACAAAAGTCCGGCACCATTGTCAAAAACAGGACAGTAATCAAAACGTCCATCTTTTTCAAGTACCGCAATGTTGTTTAGATGCCGATCGTCATTCAGGAAAAGAGCATCAATTTCAAAGAGCAATGTCAAATACTGCGGGAACAGTTCAAGACCTGTCAACTCTGCCGTTTCTTGGGCAAGGTAAGCTATGCGCTGTTTGTCACTGGGCAGGCGTTCCAATACCTGCTTTAAGGGTTGGCCAACTCGTTTATACAAGTGGGACAGTGTGATGATGGATTCTCCCGGACGCAGGAAATCAGCGCTGGAGCAACCGTTGCGATCTCGGCCGTGTACATTCATGCGCTCCATTTGATAGCGAACAAAGTGGAAAGGGGTGTCCGTTTCGATGTTGCTGTGCTCCAAAAGACGGGAAATCACAGTTTCGGCCAAGCCTTCATAACCAAATTGGTCCAGCTTGTACCAGCGTCCATTCTCCTGCCACTTTTCCTGATTGCCCTTTGAGGAAGTTTCGGCCACCTTGGCATCCGTTACAAACCGTACTGTCATGTTATATACTCAATCTCCATCCATTGGTCATCTTCAGCCATACGCCCTTTCGTTTTCTGTATAATAGCAAGGGGGTCATATTCCTCCAAACCAAGTGCTTCCAAATACTCTCGTAGTCCTGCGCGTTGCTGGGGAATGCAGCGCTCTTCTATAAACGCTTCCAAATCAGCCCAAGAGGGGAACAGATTCTTTCCGAAGGCCGTTTTGACAAAATTGTCCGTGTAATTCTCTGCGCGAAGGTCTTTGGACGTTTGGTCCGCGTAGATTAACGTGCATAGCATATCGCCGTTGTAATAGCGAATCTCCAACAATCTATGTCCTTGCGCAAGACGTGCCTTCCGATATTGCTCTATGCTTTGTTCAGGACAAACTGTGATCGACTCACCGTCAAAGGAAAGTGCTACGCGACCTCCCTCTCTGGCAAGTCCCATGGCAGACACCCACGACGACGGCAAAGATAGTTTATAAGTTTTCGAACCCTTTCCGGCTGTACCACCGGCTTTGCTGACAGAAATTTTACCAAACCGAGTTTCCATATAAATCACCCTGTATATATTATATGTAATTCGGACCGAATAATCAAGAATAAAAGCTTCGCGCATTTGGAAATCGAAACACTTTTTTGCAAAAAGGTATTGACTCTGACGCAACGTAATGGTTTATGCTATAATTACCACGAAGGAGATGATATGGATGATGACAGTCAACGAGGTGAGCAAGCTTACGGGAGTCAGCGTTCGAGCCCTACAGTATTATGACAAGATCGGACTGCTGCATCCAGCGGAGTACACTGCGGCGGGATATCGACTGTATGACGATATGGCTTTAGAGCGTTTACAACAAATTATGCTTTTTCGTGAGCTTGCATTTCCTCTTAAGGAGATTCAGCTGATTCTGCAAGATCCGGACTTTGACAGAGATAAGGCGTTAGAGCATCAGATAAACTTGCTTACTCTGAAAAAGGAGCATTTAGACAACCTTATCACCTTTGCTCGTGGATTAAAACAAGTGGGAGGAAATAACATGGACTTTTCGGTATTTGACACGAAAAAGATGGACGAGTACGCTGCACAGGCGAAGCAGACATGGCAGCACACCGATGCCTATCAGGAATTTGCCGAAAAAAGTAAAGGACGCTCCAAGGAAACGGAGGAAGGCCTGGCCAAAGGAATGATAACGATTTTTTCTGACTTTGGCCAATACAAAGATGGCGATCCCGGTTCTCCTGAAGTGCAGGCCTTGGTAAAACGTTTGCAGGCATATATCTCGGAGAACTATTATCATTGCACACCTGAGATTCTGAACTCTTTAGGGGCTATGTATGGCGCCGGCGGAGAGTTTACTGAGAACATCGACAAGGCCGGTGGCGAAGGCACTGCAAAATTCGTAGAGCGTGCCATCGCCATATACTGCAAATAAGCAGAAATGCACAGCAGGCACTCGCTGTAATCAGCGAGTGCCTGCGTTACTTTCAAGAGATGTATCAGTAGCACGACGATTAGTAGTACTTCCTATGATATATGATTATATGTGTTTGCCATATCCGTATTCGTTGAAGCAGTAGTCGCAGACAGGATTACCATGCTCATCGACGGCTGCGTCGTTGGCGCGAATATAATCACCGCAGCAAGCACACTGAGTCCATGCGGTATCAAGACACTCGTCACACACCCAAGTGATGCCGTCGGGACGGCTCATGTCAACGTACGGAGTGTGGTATACGCCACACTCATCGCAGAGCTCCAAACAGAGGCGGTCAATGCAGTCCTGACACAGCATACATTCCGCGCCATTGTAAACGGCGCGGAACATCTGCTCATCAGTGCAGCCGCAGTTGTTGCATACAGTCACGTTGGTCATGTTAGTGTTGTTCATCATGGGATATACCTCCTGTGATGTTAAGAATTATCGGACATGAATCGGTAGAACTCGTCCACCTTGCGGATGATCTGGCCGCTGAGGTAGGGCATGGCCTGCTTCCACAGCAGCGTCGGCACACCGTAGTAAGCCTCTGCAATACCACCGGTGATGGCTGCCAGCGTGTCACTGTCACCGCCGATGGAGATGGCATTGCGAATGGCATCCTCGAAGGAGTCACTTTCCAGAAATGCCTCTACCGCGTACGGTACCGTGCCGGCATTCAAGGCCTGGAAGTGACCGAAGTGGTAGCTGTCACGGATGGCATTGAGGGAGAAAGTGTAGGGATAGAACTGCTGGATCACCTTACGCACGGCATTCTTGTCATGCGTTTTCGCGGCATGAATGCAAAGCGCTGTTGCCACTGCCCCGTTGATGCCGTCAGGGTGATTGTGGGTGGGTACAGCGCTGAGGCGAGCAAGCGTGACTACCTCCTGCTCACTCTTGGCCATCAGACCGATGGATGACACACGCATGGCACTGCCGTTACCGCAGCTGTAGTAAGGACCATGGGTTTCGGTGTCCAACCATGCCAAAAAGTGACCACCATAGCCGGCACCCTCATAATGCTTGCCGTACTCCACGTACTTGTCCCGCAGTTTGGCCTGCAAGGCGGACTGCTCCTTGAAGGTGCGGATCGCATCTTCGGGATCAGGCTGAGTAATGCAGGCAAGCTTTTCCGCGCCGGTTTCCATCAGTGCATCTGCCACCGCCACGGTGAGAACGGAATCGTCAGTAAAGTAGTTGTGTGAGCCGTAAAACGGGAATTTCTTGGTCTTGATATTGTTGAACTCGTAAACAGAGCCCACGATATCGCCGATAATTGCACCTTTCATATAATGATCCTCCTTAAATTTTTAACTCGGCTTGTTGCCGGCAAAAATACTGTAGCACGGCGCAGATCCTTTGTCATAGGTGGAGACTATGTACTACCTTGACAAAGGATCTTCATTCTATAGATAGGTCAAAGAGAACAATATATACGAAAGACGAAAGATTAAAAGAGAAAAGAAAAAGAAAAGAGAAAAGCCGAGTGGTTTTTCTCAAGAAAATTTTTGTAAAATTCGAGGCGGATCGGCACATCTGTCCCACATCTTGGACACATCGTATGCGATAATAGACGTAACATAGAAAAAATTACACTAAAGGATGTGGACAAACATGAATTATGTTGTGCTTGATATGGAGTGGAATCAGCCGGATTCGTTCAAAACGATGGTCAGGGATTGCGTGATGCTGGAGGGCGAGATCATACAGATCGGCGCAGTAAAGCTGGACGAGCATTTTCGTGAGGTAGGCACCTTTAATAAGCGTGTTGTACCTAAATACTATAAGGAGTTAACCCCCGCCGTGGCAGCCGTCACCAAGCTGCGTGACAACGACCTGCGACGCGGTGAACCCTTTCCGCAGGTGTTTGATGAGTTCTGCGAATGGTGCGGCAGCGACTTTGCCTTCTTGATCTGGGGCACGGAGGATATCCACATCCTGCGTAAGAATATGGTCATCCATGATATCGATACGTCATGTATGCCGGAGTCCTATAATTTGCAATGCCTCTTTTCTTCACAGATAACACGTGATGAGAAGCAGTACTCTCTTACAAAGGCTTTGGAAATCGTGAATGAAACACCTTTTGATGCTCATGACGCCTTCAATGATGCCCGCAGTACGGTGTTACTGTGTAACCATTTGGATATGGTTCGCGGTCTTGAGAACTACAATTCCATGTCGCTGCCCTTTATGTACAGAGGCGGAATGATCGAGCAGGCTGTGCTGGAGGATAGTTATATCGACATTGACGATGCCATGTCCGACGAGTATGTGGTATCCTTTGAACACCCCGATGATGGAGAGATTATTTGGGGTGAGAAATGGATCCCTGAAAAAGCGTGGAAGAAAACCCGCCTGATCGGCATCGGATATAGCGAAGACGGCAGCGGCTATCTCATCAAACTGCGGTTTTCCTATGCAAAGGACCATTTTATCCGCGTAAAACGCGCAGTCTATCCCATGACGCCCGCATTGCAGCAGCTCTATAATGACTGCGCCAAAGCATGGGAGAAATGTCAGAAACTGTATGCCCGGTATGTGGTGACAGCGCCGGGTGCATGATGTAACTTTATGCTAACCAGAAAAGCTTTGAACAAAGAATCTGCTATAGGAAGAATTGAAGCTGAATAGAAAGGAGCGCGCGGCAATGTACCATACATATATCAGTAAATTGAGGTTGCTATTTTTTGATGCTGAAAACTGAAAGCTTAGGAAAACATCTATTAAATTGTCAATTTGTGTGATATAGTGGTATAAAATTGTTACCAAATAATGGGGGAGGGGGATAAAATGGCAGGCGGAGATTTGTTCGGTGGATTATTTGATTTCAACGGCGACGGTAAGACCGATTCTGTAGAACTCTTTGTGGGAAATCAGGCGCTTCAAAATGTGGCAAAAAGGGAACGGGACAATGAAAACTATGCGTTGGATATGGATGATTGGGATACGATAGATGACGATCCTGAGCTTGATGACTCCGGTGCTTATGGCACAAAAATGCCTATCGCTACAAAGCCAAACAGCGCATTAAAATCATCAATGCCGATAAATCCGCCACCGCCCATTCCTGATAAAATTGATAGTGCCGAATATGAGAAGCTGAAGGATGAATATAAGAAAAAACTTTTCAGCAATATAAAAGGTTGTGCGGTACTTTCAATTTTTCCTCTTCTGTTTATTGTGATTGCGCTTGATATGTACAATCCTCGCTCCTACGATGGCAATGGAACTGCGATTATCATAGCGATTCTGGGAATAGTTTTACTTGCGATAGATATTATCATGCTAAACGTGGTAATGGAAGACGACGCGCAGCGTTTCAAGCAGGTAAAGAAAGCACACCGAAAATGGAAAAAAGAGCAAGCGGCCGTGGAGAAGTGATGTATGCTACTTGGGTAACCTGTATTACTCTGCCACGATACTAACTTCTAAAAGACACGGAGGACTACCGATGGAGGGGGATATATGAATACGACAACATTAGATAAACTGATAGATCGATATGAAGCCAATATCGACGTACTATATGGCAAAGGCCATGGTGAACTATTCAAATGGCGTGCTATGAAGACATTTCAAAAAGAGTGGTTTTCAAAAGAACACCCTGATTTTTTGTCAAGGTTTATTGCCGCAACAAAGGATTTTTCTATTTTCATAGATAATAGCCGCATGCATCCGCGCAATGGTGTTATCAAACTTTATGAAAAAGAGCCGGCGGAAGTTGAGCGACTCTTTTGTGATGTGCTATTTGCCAACGATAATGGTGACCTCAATCAGAGGCAAAAGAATATGGAAACATTTCTTGATGGAATGGAAAAGCTGAGGGAAAAGCATTTCCCTGCAAATTGGTCATATAAGCAGGATCGGCACTCTGCATCTACTTTCCTCGCTATGTACGATCCCCAAAGCAACTACGTATATAAATTCAGCGAAGCCGAAACGATGGCCGTATACGGCGAATATGGATTTGACATAGGCGCGGGAGCGAATTTCAATCTGCAGTATTATTACGATATGTGCGATGAAATAGTCGAACAGCTGAAAAAGCATGACACATTATTGGAAGCGCACTTCAAGAAGCTGGGTAAAGACTGCTATGATGAGCGGAGTCTCCACCTCCTTGCATTTGACGTGATGTATTGTTGCCGTACTTATGGTTACTACAAGGGTTTATCTCATGTTGCCAAAAAGGACTCTATCAGGCAGGCAAAAGAGGTTGAGAAACAGAAGGAAGCTGAAGCATTACTGCAAGAAAAAATTAACGCGCTTGCCAGTGAGATAGAGGAATTAAAACTGTCCTTGCCGGATATTTCGGACATTGATTTAAATAATGTGGAAGTCACATCAAAGAAATATGGAACGGGCATAATAATTGCTCATAATTTAAAGACCATCAAGGTTCAATTCAACGATGATACAAAGACTTATATTCTCAATAAACAGTTCAAAATGCGCCCTACATTTGAGCATGATATTGAAGTCATTGAGGCTTATTCGGAGTATGATGAGGTGTCAAAGAAAATTGAGTTTCTGAAAAAACAGATGGATGAACTTATGCTGGCAATAAAAATGTAATTAGAAACTAAATATCTGCCGCAAAGGAAGGAGGCACACCGATGGCATACAGTGAACTGGTCAAGAATTTCGATAAGATCCGCGCCTATATGCGTGAATTCTATGTCTACGGCTTCAAGAGCAGAACAGAATACGATGCCAAAAGTGCGCGCTCCTACGATGATGAGCGGCGCCGCATTGAGAGCTGGTTGGGTGATTATATGCGTTTTACGCAGACCGCAGAGGGCAAGAATGTGTTCCTTTCTGTAGATAATCGCGTATCGCAGCATAATCCGTTTTACAAGGCGTGGAAAGCCAAAAGCTTCACCGATCGCGATATCACGCTGCATTTCATCATTTTCGACATCCTGCATGACACGAGCGTGAGAATGACGCTCAAGGAGATTATCGAGATCATCGATCAGGATTATCTGGCCTCCTTTGAAGAGCCTATGAGCCTTGACGAATCTACCGTCAGAAAGAAACTGAAGGAATACATAGAGGAGGGACTGCTCCTCACCGAAAAAGAAGGCCGTCAGGTCTATTATCGCCGTGTAGAGATGACAGACCTTACCTCTGTGCAAAATGCATTGGATTATTTCAGCGAGGCGGCGCCCTGCGGTGTGGTTGGCTCCTACCTGCTTGACCGTCTGGCAGCAGATGAGAGCATCTTTTCTTTCAAGCACCATTACATCACGGGTACACTGGACAGCGATGTGATGGCGATGCTTTTTGATGCCATGGGCAAAAAGTCCTATGTTACGGTGCAAAACCTCAATAGGCGAGGCAACGAGCCGAAAGAACTCCAACTGGTGCCGCTGAAGGTTTACATCAGCACGCAGAACGGCAGACAGTACCTGCTTGCTTATCAGGAGGATTTCGATAGGATCAGCTCCTACCGATTGGACTATCTGTCCGCTGTGCGTATTGGCGCGGTATGCGAGCAGTTTGATGCACTCCGAGCAACACTCTGCGAGTTGGAGGAGCATATGTGGGGCGTTAACTGCCGCCTGCACGCCAAGCATCTGGAGCATGTGGAATTTGTTGTCCGCGTGGGAGAAGATGAGGCGTTCATTGTCCAGCGTCTTGAGCGCGAAAAGCGTTGCGGTACGGTGGAACAGATCGACGAGACTCACTACCGCTTCAGCGCGGATGTATTCGACACCATGGAGATGGTGCCTTGGATCCGCACCTTCATCTCACGCATCACGCAGTTCAATTTCTCCAACCGCACGGTGGAAAACAAGGTGCGCAATGATCTGGAGCAGATGTACCGCATGTATGGTATAGACGGAGGTGATGAGGCATGATTTTCAGCGAGCTGTATTCCGTATACTACCGCACGGTGGCCAAAATCCTTTCTCTTGCCGTTACCTCGGAAACCACGGAAAAGGATATTCGACGGCAGATTTCTGAAAACGCTTTTTCCGAAAGCGTGCTGACCATTCTGCCTGCTTTCAAGGAGGAGAGGTGGCAGCTTTTAGACCGCGAACTGACCACATCCATTCTCTATGAGCCGACCATGCCGCTGACCTTGCTGGAAAAACGCTGGCTGAAGGCAATCATGGATGACCCTCGCATCAAGCTGTTTAATGTGCAGGTGGAGAGACTGGAGGATGTGACACCGCTGTTCACTACGGCGGACTATAAGGTGTTCGACAAATATGCTGACAGCGATCCCTACGAGGATGAGGCTTATATCGGGAATTTCAAGCTGGTAACGGAGGCGATCCGTACTAAACGTCCAATCCGTGTTACCATGACCAACCGTAATGGCAAGGAGGTATGGGTGCGCTGCTTCCCACAGCGTCTGGAATACTCGGAAAAGGACGATAAGTTCCGCATCATTGCCACGGGCTGCCGCTATTCGCAGTTCAATCTGGGCCGCATCACCGCCTGCGAATTCTACAACGGTCACGGCCCATGGAACGAAGTGCCGCGCGAAAATGCACTGCGCGAGGTGGTGTTGGAAATTGTGGATAAGCGCAACGCGCTGGAGCGTGTCATGATGCATTTCGCTCATTTTGAAAAGCAGGCAGAGAAGGTGGATGATCTGCATTATAAGGTCCGTATTCGTTACTACGAAAACGATGAAACGGAGATCGTAATCCGCGTGCTGTCCTTCGGCCCGTATGTAAAAGTCATCGAGCCGGAAAGCTTTGTCAACTTAATAAAAGAACGTCTGAAAAAACAAAAAGAATGCGGACTCGTGTGAGTTCGCATCTTTTTTTCCGTGAATATCTTTCCAAAAATGGATAGAATAGCCTTGCAAGTTGTGAAACGGACACACCGCAACGGCTTGCAGAAGATGCCGACAGCAGAAAATACTGGATACCGCATGATATTTATATCGAGCGACGGCCACTTCTGGCATCTTGGCTGAAAGGCGCATACAGCAATCATAGCAGGAACGAATAAGTTTTGACGCAGGCGGATACATCGTCCGTTAATGAAAATGCGCCTTGATATGATGTCGGTAGCTCAGCGGTTGAGAGGGAACTAAAAATTCCCGTGAGGCGGGTTCGACTCCCGCTCGGCATCTCTATTCCAAAGACACCCACAGCAAATTGATTATGGTGAAAGATGATGGGTAACCATCTTCGGCGGGTTCGAATCCTGCATCAAAAGCGTGCCTTGTTCATAAAGACGCACACAGCAAATTGAGATCTTTATAGAATAGTATTTGAAAAAGTAGCGCTAATCAGTGCGAGATCTGCTCCAAAGAGCGGAGCAGACGAAGAAGAGTATCTCGCATCAGCGCGAAAGCGTCTTGTTACATAAAAAGGAGCAGATCGATATGTTTGAGATCAAGGGAAAAGTCAATACCGCGGTTTGTTATGCCAAGATCGTGGAGGAGGAAGCCATTGAGCAGATCCGCAGAATGTGCGACTACGAATTCACCGAAGGCTCGCAGATCTGCATTATGCCGGATGTGCATGCCGGTAAGGGCTGTACCATCGGCACCACCATGACCATCTGTGACAAAGTCGTGCCCAATATCGTGGGCGTGGATATCGGCTGCGGTATGTATACGGTCTGCCTCGGTAATATTGATATCGACTTTGAAAAGGTGGACGCTGCGGCACACTATATCCCCAGCGACAAAAACGTGTGGGAGGGCCGAAAGGTGCATTTCGACCTGACGGCCCTGCGTTGCTACCGCGCGCTGAAAGATACCCGCCGTTTGGAGCGCAGCGTGGGAACGCTGGGCGGCGGCAACCACTTCATCGAGATCGATGAGGCTGCCGACGGTACCAAGTATCTGGTGATTCACTCCGGCAGCCGCAATCTGGGCGTGCAGGTGGCGGAATATTATCAGAATCTGGCCGTTGACCTGAACCTGAGCAAAGAGGAGTTCTTCAAGGCCCGTGATGAGATCATCCGCACCTATAAGGAGCAGGGACGCCGTAAGGAGATTCAGTCCACGCTGAAGAAGCTGCTGGAGGACTGGGAAGCAAAGCAGCCCACCATTCCTGCAGATCTTTGCTATGTATATGGACAGTATCTGGAGGACTACCTGCACGATGTGGAGATCTGTCAGCAATTTGCCAAGCTGAGCCGTGAAACCATGGCGCAGATCATCCTCGATATGACCGGCATGGTGGGTGGCGACAGTTTCCATACTATCCATAACTATATCGATGTGGAGGAGCGTATTCTCCGCAAGGGTGCCATCGCGGCACATAAGGGCGAGAAGGTGCTGATTCCCATCAATATGCGCGACGGCAGTGTACTGGCAGTGGGCAAGGGAAATCCTGCATGGAATTATTCTGCACCCCATGGCGCAGGCCGTATCATGTCCCGCAATAAGGCTAAGGAAACGCTGAACATGGAGGAATACAAGAAGACCATGGCGGGCGTGTATACCACCTCCGTCAGCGAGGCAACTCTGGACGAGGCACCTATGGCCTATAAGGCGCTGGAGGATATCATCGATGTGATCCGTGAATCCGTGGATGTGATCGAGGTGCTCAAACCCATCTATAACTTCAAGGCAGGATAAAAGAATACCTGCCGCATAATGGAATAACAATAAAGGCACATACAGCAACGTATATAATCGACAAGTACCGATATTTTGACTATGGGGCAAAGCCCTTGTGCCTTGTGATATGAAAAGATAGGAGGATTGAAATGTTAGAACTGCTGAAAAAGGAAGCCAATATGACTCACACCGAAAACGGTGCGGCTACATATGAAACCACAATGTCGGACTGCCTGGATCTGTTTGCCACCATTGGCGCGATTCGCCGACAGTCCGATGAGGAAATCATCAACCGCTTTGTCCGCGCCTATGCGGAGAATGCAGATACTGCCATGAAGATCCTCTTCTTCGGTCGAGATGTACGCGGCGGCCTGGGCGAACGCCGTGTGTTCCGCGTTATCATCCGCTATCTGGCGGATAATGAGCCTGCTTCCCTCCGGAAGAATATCCGCTATATTGCGGAGTACGGCCGCTATGATGATTTGCTGTCCCTGCTGGGTACTGCGTGTGAAAAGGATGCATTGCTTTGCATCAAGCAGCAGTTGGCAAAGGATATGCTGGCGCTTGCAGAGGGTGGCGAGGTATCCCTGCTGGCAAAGTGGCTGCCGTCCATCAACGCATCCAATGCCGATACCGTCAGCACGGCCAAGCGCGTGGCGCGATATCTCGGCATGACGGATGCGACCTATCGTAAGACGCTGGTAAAGCTGCGCGAGAGGATTCGCATTCTGGAAAACAACCTGCGCGAGCGGGATTATACCTTCGATTACGCCAAGCAGCCCTCCAAGGCCATGTTCAAGTATCGCAAAGCGTTCATGCGTAATGATCAGCAGCGTTATAATGCGTTCATGGAGCGCGTGGAACAAGGTGGCGCAACGCTGCATACCGGTACGCTGATGCCCTATGAGGTGATCGCACCCTGCTTCGACGGTTACAATTTGGCGAAGTTGAGTGAGAACGAGCGTCGTAGCATGGATGTCACTTGGAATGCATTGGAGAACTTTACCGGTGATGACAATGCGCTGGTCGTGGTGGATGGCTCCGGTTCTATGTATTGGGGCAGTAACCCCATGCCGGAAACGGTAGCCATGTCATTGGGTATCTATTTCGCCGAGCGTAATCGCGGTGCATTCCACAATCATTTCATTACCTTCTCTACCCGCCCCCAGCTGGTGGAAATCAAGGGTAAGGACATTGCGGAAAAGGTACGTTATTGTGCACAGTTCAACGAGTGCAGCAATACGAATATCCAAAAGGTGTTTGAGCTGATTCTCAACACGGCGGTGAAGCACCGTGTACCTCAGAGTGAGATGCCGTCCACCGTTTATATCGTGTCCGACATGGAATTCGATTGTTGTGCCGATGGAGCGCAGATGAGTAACTTCACCTATGCCAAGCGGCTCTTTGCCAAGCATGGCTATGTGCTGCCCAAGCTGGTGTTCTGGAATGTGGATAGCCGTAACCGTCAGCAGCCCGTGACGAAGAATGAGCAGGGCGTGGCACTGGTTTCCGGCTGCACGCCCAGACTGTTCTCCATGGTCGTTGGCGGCGAGGACATCACGCCGTATTCGATGATGATGGAAACCATCGGCTCGGAGCGGTATGCACCTATCTCTGCGTAAAAGACATAAAAAAAGGAAGCAGCAGTTCGAGAGAACTGCTGCTCCTTTTTTGTGCACGAACAGATCTATCCCCTTTTTTGGACACTGTTTATGAGAGAATGGAA
>JAZLIB010000125.1:0-6873 GCA_045617185.1 Vescimonas sp. | reverse complement strand
TTGGTTTTCAGTACCTCAATGAGATATTGTACCAGCCCATCGTCCATTTCAATGCAGTCAAGAAACACTTCGAAAACGTGTTTGTCCTTATCAGGGTCGGGTGCGGGTTCTTCCTGCGGCGCTTCTTCAGCGGACTGTTCGGCGCTCTCGGCATTCTGAGCATTCTGGGCAAAGAATGCCATGGCGTCGGCATTGGCATCACCTTCGAAAAGTTCTGCGGGCAGTTCTGTGCCGTCCTGCGCGGCGCAGCGGCGAACAAACTCTGCCATGCCCATGGCACCGAGCTGCTCGCCCAGTTCCTTCATACGTTCGCCTTCACCCTCGGCGGTGAGGGTAATGCCTTCGGGAGCCTGACGCTTGCCTTCAAACACCTCGGTCATATATTGCAGATAATATTCAAATAAACTCATATCAGTTCCTCACTTTCTAACGCTAAACTCTATCATATCGCGGTTGTAATTGCAAGAAAATTCGTGTAAACTGTAGAAAAGGCAGGTGAGAGAATGTATTATGTTTATATCGTGCAATGCAAGGACGGCACGTATTATACCGGTATCACACCGGACGTCTGCCACCGTATGCAATGCCACTGCGCCGGAAAAGGCGCCAAATATACACGTTCTCACCCCGTTATATCTCTCTGCGCTCTGTGGCGCACGGAGGACAAAACGGCGGCGGCACGCTTGGAGTATGCCATCAAAAAACGTCTGAGCAGGGAAGAGAAGATCGCGTTGATCGCCCAACCGTCCCTGTTACCGACGCTTTTTCCCCATTTGGCGGAGATAGAATATACCTATGTGCCAGACGTGACGCTGACGATGTGCCTGCAAGGAGAATTTCATGGCTGATTTAAAACTCTATGCCGCGCCTTTGGAGGGGCTGACTACCTATCTGTGGCGGCGGATTCAATTTGATATGTTCGGCGGCGCGGATAAGTATTTCACGCCGTTTCTATCACCCAATAGCAATCTGTCGTTCCAAACTAAGGAACTGGACGACTTGCAGCATAACGAGGGCATGCCGGTAGTGCCGCAGATTCTATGTAACCGTGCGGATCATTTCCTTTGGGCGGCGAAAGAACTTTACGAGATGGGTTATCGCGAGATCAATTTCAACTTAGGTTGCCCGTCCGGCACGGTGACGGCTAAGCGCAAGGGGTCAGGATTTCTGGCCTATCCCGATGATCTGGACCACTGTTTAGGTGAGATTTTTGACGGACTGCCCGCGGATATGCGCCTTTCGATCAAGACACGCATCGGGAAAAATGATCCTGCGGAGTGGGAACGCCTGCTGGCAATATATAATAAGTATCCCGTTTTGGAACTGATCGTACATCCCCGTGTGCAAAAGGAGTTCTATCGCGGAGCGGTACATACCGATGCTTTTGCCTACGCCTGCGGGCATACAACGTTGCCGCTGGTCTATAACGGCGACTTATGTTCGACTGGCGATGTAAACGCTTTCTGTGAGGTGTTTCCTGCGACAGACACGTTGATGTTCGGGCGCGGACTGATCGCCGATCCGTCATTGCTCCGTCAGCTGCGCGGCGGTAAGAAGGCAACACGTGAGGAATTGACGCAGTTTCATGAGCGGTTATATGAGGCCTACCGTGAGCGACTCAGCGGCGATTTGCCGGTGGTACACCGTATGCGTGAATTCTGGAACTACTATGCGCTGTCTTTCGAGGATACAGATGAGTATCTGAAGAAGATTCGCAAGGCAAAAAACTGCGCGGAGTATCATAGTGCCGCGATGGCACTGCTGCAAAACTGCCCGCTGCATGAAGGAGGAGTACCATGCAGGCTGTGATTGAAAATATGAAAGACCTTTTGCCGATAGCCGCTGTTTTCTGGGCAGTGCTGCTGGTTGCTGTACTGCGGAAACCGCAGCGCTTCCGCAATAGTCTGCTGCTGATGGTAACGGTGGGCGTAACGCTTTTCCTGATTGCAGGATTGTTCGGCGACTATATGGGTTATGCACTGATCGTTATATTTCTGCTGGGAGTGCTGGCGCTTTTGGTTGCACCCATCTTACTGATCATCAACGGTATCTATATGATCCGCAGAGAATCGACATCGCTTGCCAATGTGCTGTCGTTGCTGCTGGGCATTGTGATAGCTTTGGGCGAGTTTGCCATGATATTTGCCTTTTCGCGAATCATGTATTGGGACGGCATTCCGGTTATCCACAAGATTCTTTTCCTGTTGGGTTTGAGCATTTTCTATTTCAGTTTTCTGCTGCTTGGCTTTGTGCTTTACACGCTGTTTATCCAGATCATGCCCCATCGGATGAATTTTGATCACGTCATTATTCACGGCGCAGGTCTGCTTAACGGACGGGAAGTGTCAAAATTGCTTGCTGACCGAATGGATAAAGCGATTTCTGTTTATGAAAAATGTAAGGTCAAACCCATCCTGATTCCCAGCGGCGGACAAGGCGCTGATGAAGACATCTCCGAGGCGGAGGCTATGGCAGCCTATCTACGTGAGCACGGTATACCTGAGGAACATATTATTCCGGAAGACCGTTCTACGACAACGATGGAGAATCTGGCAAACTCCAAAGTGATTATTGATTCCCGACAAGGAAAACGAATAGCACTGGTGTCCAGCAACTACCATGTGTATCGTTGCCTGACTTATGCAAAAAAGATCAAAATAAAATGCGTGGGTATCGGCGCATATGTGGCATGGTATTATTGGCCCAGTGCATTGATTCGTGAATTTGTGGCCGTATTCAGCGGAAAAAAGAATCTGATTTTTATCCTGCTTGGCTATGTGCTGTTTATGGCGCTGCCCTTTATGTGGATGCTTGTTGTGTAAAAAAGAATAAAAAAGTACCGACCTTTGGTCGGTACTTTTTTATCAGCTTAATACATATACGGTGCAGTCGCGTCTGCCGAAGGAGCAGGCTGTGTCATAGGATGTGAACCACAGATCCAGCTTGTTGCCTTTGATGGCACTGCCGGTATCGCGTGCCACAGCCATGCCGTATACCCAACTGCCGTCCGCTGTTTCTACATACATTCGTGTGCCAAAGGGGAACACGGAAGTGTCGACTGCAATGTTGCCTACGCCCACGGGATAGCCGCTGGCAGTGCCCCCACCGCCGGAGTAGGCGGTGGCGCTGCAGGTGGTGACGTAGTCATAGGTCATGGTGTCACCCGAGGCAAAGGTCAGATAACCGTCGTTGCCATTCTCGCCGGAATGAACATCGACAATATAGTCATCGCGATCCACAGAGTAGACCAGACTGCCGTACTCGATGATTTCAGTAACGGCAGTATCATCGGTTTCATCGACAAGTTCCACGTCCGCGACCTTACCAAGTCGGTAGGTATCGGTGTAAGTTTCAATGATCGTGCCGGCAACACCCTCTTGCTTGACACGTTCAGTACCTTTTTCCAGCAGAGGATTGAGCACACGCTTAGTCTTGTAGCCGGTCTCTACGGTTTCCTTACGTTCAATCTGCCATTCATCGTCCACGTAGATGGCGTTGCTGTTGTTGGTGTCCAGAATGATCATATCATCTTCGGTAGGCTCGATTTCCAGGCGTCGTAACAGATTATCCACTGTTTCGTGACGCGTGGTGACGGTTTGCGCCTGCTCGTTCCATGTTACCGTGATTTCCTGATCAGGATCCAGAACAATCTGTGCATCAGCGGCGTGATTGTCTACCTTGATTTGCAGACCGTCAAAAGACTGATCCTCGGTGGGGTGATCGTAAATAGCCTGAGGTGTTTTGCCACTGAGCAGTAGATAGGTGTAATCCTGTTGTTCGATATCGCTCAGGCAGAAGGGGAGGAAGATACCCAAGGCGAGCAGTGGCAGAATGATCTTTAACCGCGGCAGTATACTTTGGCTAAATTTTTCCGATAATCGTTTCATATTACCTCGCAAAGTTGCCTTGATAGGCAAGTGATTTTCGGGTTATATACCGTTTTGTAACTTTTGTTACATTTTGAAAAGATGCGTAAAGTATATCATTATTGCCCACTTTTGTCAAGTTTTTGCGCCCTACAAGAACAATTATACCCACTTTGTTGGTAAAATATGACACAGAAAATAAAAGCGAAATCTATATCTTGTGCATAAAAGTTACAGAAGTTACGAATGGAAACAATATGTGCGGCATATGAAAGACAGTTGAAAAAACAGCGGGGACTATGATATACTAAATACAATATTTATGTAAAAAGGAGAGCATTTATGCGCGTTACCTATATTCCCGTGGGGCAGATTGTTAATGCCCACGGTATTCGCGGTGAAGTAAAGTTGAATCCTGCCATGGGCTTTGATCCGGAGTTTCTGGCGGAGTTTGATACCTTGTATATTGACGGCAAAGCAACAGAGGTGAAAAGCGCCCGCGTCCATAAGAATACGGTACTGTTGATGCTGCCGGGCGTGGAGGATATGGATGCTGCCCTGGCACTTAAAGGTAAGAATGTGTCCATTTTGCGCGATGATGTGGACATGGACGAAGGCGAGTATTTCGACATTGAACTGGAAGGTCTGAACGTACTGGACGATGAAACCGGCGCAGAGGTGGGCAAGATCAAGCGTGTGCTGAACTATCCCGCCCATAAGATCTATGAGGTCAAAGGCGGTGGTAAGGAGTATCTGATCCCCGCCGTGCAGGGAGTGTTTATCGCCTCTGTGGATTTGGACGAAGGTGTGATGCGCGTGCACATGATGAAAGGACTGGCAAGCGATGAGGATTGATATTATGACGCTGTTCCCCGATGCCATTGAGGCTATGATGGGCCAGTCGATCATCGGCCGTGCGCAGGCCAAAGGTGTTGTGACCATTGCCACACACCAGATTCGCGAATACACCACCAATAAGCAGATGCAGGTAGATGATTATCCCTATGGCGGCGGACGAGGCGCCGTGATGCAGGCTGATCCTCTGTATCGCTGCTGGCAGCATATCTGCGATGAGGCAGGGGAGCGGATACATACCATTTATCTCTCTCCCTGCGGCAGAGTGTTCAATCAGGAGATTGCCAAGGAACTCAAAGCGAACTACGATCGGCTGATTCTTGTCTGCGGTCATTATGAGGGTATTGATGAGCGCTTTATTGAGGAGTGCGTAGATGAAGAGATCTCTATGGGTGACTTTGTTCTCACCGGCGGTGAGATCCCGGCTATGGCATTGGCGGACTGCTTATGCCGCATGGTACCGGGGGTACTGCCGGAGGAGAGTTGTTATACCGAGGAGAGCCATTGGAACGGTCTTTTGGAGTATCCCCAGTACTCCCGTCCCGAGGAATGGCACGGCCGCAAGGTGCCGGCGGTGCTGTTAAGCGGCAATCACGGCGCGGTGGACGACTGGCGTACCAAAGAGAGTTATAAGCGTACCTGCCGCCGCCGTCCGGATATGTGGGCGCAGTTCGATGAGAAGCAGCTGACCACCAAGCATGACCGCAAAGTGCTCGCTGAAGCCAAGCGAGAACTGGTGGAAGAACAGGAATAAGGAAAAATTGTGCAGAAATCGGATTTCTGCACAATTTTTTTGAAAATTTTTCATTCAATCGTCCAAATTCACCTTGACTTTTTAGGGATAATCGTGTATTATATTCCTTGTTGTAAAGGCATATAACTTTACAGAAGGAGGGATTTCCGTGAAAAACCAGACTTTTCGCATGACAATGCTGTTCGATTTTTACGGTGAAGTCCTCACCGAGCGGCAGAAGGAGTTCTATGATCTCTATTATAACGAAGATCTGTCCTTGGCTGAGATCGCCGAAAACTACGGGATTTCCCGTCAGGGCGTGCGCGATGTGATCGTGCGTGCTGAGGCAATTATGACGGAGTTAGAAGATAAGACCGGCCTTTTGAAGCGTTTTATGCGCCTGCGTGATAAGATTGATGCAATCGCAGAGGCCGCCACTGAGATCCGTACGATCAACTATCGTCAGTATGATAATCCCCGCTTGGAGGAACTGGCTGCGTCGATCGCAGACAATGCCGCATCTTTAAAGGAGTAAACCAATGGCATTTGAGGGACTTTCTGAAAAATTAAATGCCACATTCAAACGCCTGCGCGGTAAGGGCCGCCTGACGGAGAATGATGTCCGCGAGGGTATGCGCGAGGTGCGCTTGGCGCTGTTGGAGGCCGATGTCAGTTACAAGGTCGTCAAGGACTTCGTGGCAAAGGTCACCGAGCGTTGTATCGGTGCTGATGTGCTTGACAGCCTGACACCTGCCCAGCAGATCATCAAGATCGTCAACGAAGAGATGACGAGTCTGATGGGTGGTACCAACGCCAAACTGGCGATGGCTAATAAAGGTCCTACGATCGTGATGATGGTGGGTCTGCAGGGTGCCGGTAAAACCACAAACGGTGCCAAACTGGCAGGACTGATGCGCCGACAGTTCGGCAAGCGTCCGCTGTTGGTTGCCTGCGACGTATACCGCCCCGCTGCTATTACGCAGCTACAGGTGGTAGGTAAGCAGTTGGATATTCCCGTCTTTGAGATGGGGCAGGATAACCCCGTACATATCGCCGAAGAATCGTTGAAATACGCCCGTGACCACGGTCACGACATGGTGTTTCTGGATACGGCAGGCCGCTTGCATATCGATGAGGCGCTGATGGACGAGCTTAAGGCCATCAAGTCGACGGTACACCCCAACGAAATTTTGTTGGTGGTGGATGCCATGACCGGTCAGGATGCTGTCAATGCCGCCTCCGCCTTTGATAAGTCGGATCGTAGCCATGTCGTTCTGTGAGCCAAGGAGTTGAAGGCAGTAATTGTCTTCCTAAGACCGCTTGGCCTCCGACTTGTCGACGGTACACCCCAACGAAATTTTGTTGGTGGTGGATGCCATGACCGGTCAGGATGCTGTCAATGCCGCCTCCGCCTTTGAT
>JAZLIB010000124.1:0-9131 GCA_045617185.1 Vescimonas sp. | reverse complement strand
TGTCACCAAGGCAGACGAAGATGTGGAAACTGTCAGCGCGGATATCTGCCAGGTATTGGACAAGGCGTTGGCTGCCTATAATGATATGCGTGCGGTAGAAGGTGAGAAACTGGCCGAGGATATCAGCGGCCGCGTGGACACCATCGAAACCGTAGTGGGTAAGGTGGAGGAGCGCTCTCCCCAGACCGTGGCAGCGTACCGTGAGCGTCTGGAGAACAAGATGCGCGAGGTACTGCAGTCCACCACCATTGACGAGAGCCGTATTCTCACCGAGGCTGCCATCTTTGCTGACAAAATTGCCGTGGACGAGGAGACCGTGCGCCTGCGCAGCCATATCGCACAGCTTCGTGATATGCTGCAGAGCGAGCAGCCTATCGGGCGCAAACTGGACTTCCTGATTCAGGAGGTCAACCGCGAGTGCAACACTATCGGCTCGAAGTGCAACGATCTGACCATCACGCAGGATGTGGTGAACATGAAGGCGGAGGTCGAGAAGATCCGCGAGCAGGTACAGAATATCGAGTAAGGAGCGAGAGCCATGGAACTGATCAATATTGGTTTTGGCAATCTGATTTCAGCCCAGCGTCTGCTGGCTGTAGTCAGTCCCGATTCTGCACCGATCAAGCGCTTGATTCAGGAATCCCGCGACCGCGGTATGCTGATCGATGCTACATACGGCCGCAAGACCGCCGCTGTGCTGATTATGGACAGCGACCACGTGGTGCTATCGGCGTTCTCTGCGGAGAAACTGGCACCCCGTCTGGGTCTGACGGCAGAGGATTTTTCACAGGAGGAATAAGACATTGAGAAAGGGAAAATCATTTATTATTTCCGGCCCGTCCGGTGTAGGTAAGAGCACGGTGCTCCATGCACTGTTTGAAGGTCGTGACGATCTGTACTTTTCCGTATCCGCTACGACTCGCGCTCCCCGCGAGGGTGAGGTGGACGGAAAGGACTATCACTTCATTGCCGCGGAGAAGTTCCGCACCATGATCAGTGAAGACGCCTTTTTGGAATATGCCGAATATGTGGGCAATTTCTACGGTACGCCGAAAAAGTTTGTGGACGAGGCCATGGGCGAGGGTAAGGACGTCATTCTGGACATCGAGATTCAGGGTGCCACGCAGGTTTGCGCCAAGCGCCCCGAGACCGTGCGCATCTTCATCGCACCGCCTTCTTGGGGAGAACTGGAGCGCCGTCTGACCGCTCGCGGTACAGATACGCCCGAAAAGATTCAGAAGCGTTTGCTGCGCGCCAAGGTGGAAATGGAAAGCGCCGGCGACTATGACTATTTTGTGATCAACGACACAGTAGAAAATGCTGTCAATGAACTGCGCGCCATTATGTGTGCCGAGCATTGCAAACCGGCAGATCGTATGGATCAAATTGCGAATCAATAATAATTTTAATAGATTGGAAGGTAAAGAATTATGATGCTGTATCCTGCAATGAACAAACTGACTGAGTATGTTCCCAACCGCTATATGATGGTCAACGTGGTGGCACGTCGCGCCCGCCAGATTGCTACCGAGGCAGAAGTGTCCGGCGAACATCTGAATGAAAAGCCCGTGACTCTGGCAATCCACGAAGTTGCCGAGGGCAAGTTTGATGCCAATGCCATGGACACTGTGATCGAGGAAGAGAACATCTAATGTACGAAGGAGGGATTGTCGATGCCGCAAATTGCCAAAGTGGCTGTTGCCGCGGCGACCTATGCCATTGACAAGCCCTATGACTATTTAGCGCCCAAAGAACTGGGTGTTGCCGTAGGTTCGCGGGTATTGGTGCCTTTTGGACGGGGCAACCGTACCTGTGAGGCGGTGGTGCTGTCACTCTACCGCGCTGTGCCGGAAAAGCCGCTGAAGGCAATTCGCGAATGTCTGGACGATGAGCCCATTCTCTCCCAGCGTGAGATCAAACTGGCACTGTGGATGCGTCAGAGATATTTCTGTACGCTCTACGATGCCATTCACACTGTACTGCCGGCGGCAGTATGGTATCGCTACCGCGAAATATGGCAGTTGGCAGAAGATGTTGAGCAAGAGGACCTGAGCGAAAAGGAATCCGCCGTGTGCCGCGCGATCAGTGAGGGTACGCAGGAGACCGATGCGCTGAAGGAAACCTTTGGCGAGGGCGTGATGCCCTTGTTGCGTGGGCTCAAAAAGAGTGGCGTTCTCAGCGTGGAAACTGTGAGCAATCGCAGAGTTGGCGACAAGATGGTGCGGTGGGTAACGCTTAAGGTAGATGCCGCCGACGCGCTGCAATATGCGGACGCCAAGCAGAAAAAAGCACCGCGCCAGTCCGATGTGATCCGCTTTTTATCGGAGCACGGGGAGACTGTATCACGGGACCTGTGCTATTTTACCGGTGCGACCATGGCAACGCTGAAAGCATTGGAAAAGCAAGGAATCATCGCCCTGCAAGAGAGAGAAGAATACCGTATCGGCGAGAAAGCCTGCCACATGCAGGCGCTGCCCATTTCCCTTAATGAGGAGCAACAGGCGGTGTTTTCGGATATACTGACCCAGTCGCTGTCCGGTAAGGCCGGCGTGACGTTGCTGCACGGTGTGACCGGCAGCGGCAAGACATTGGTATATATCCGTCTGGCGCAGGAACTTTTAAAGGCGGACAAGTCCGTCATGATTCTTGTGCCGGAAATTGCGCTGACACCACAGATGATGGCGCGGTTCACCGCTTATTTCGGCGATGAGGTGGCGCTTTTGCACAGCGCTCTGCGCGATACGGAGCGCTATGACCAATGGAAGCGCATTCGCAGAGGTGAGGCTCACATCGTACTGGGTACGAGAAGTGCCGTATTTGCACCGTTGCAGAACATCGGATTGATCGTGCTGGACGAGGAGCAGGAGGGCTCTTATGAGTCGGAGAATGCACCCTGCTACCATGCAAGGGATATTGCCAAATATCGCTGTGCGCAGGAGGGGGCAAGGCTGCTGCTGGGGTCTGCGACACCTACAGTGGAAACAAACTACTACGCCAAGCGCGGTGACTATCAGTTATCGCAGATGGTGCGGCGCTACAACGAAAAGGACTTGCCTCGCGTTATCGTGGCGGATATGCGCCGCGAACTGCGCAGTGGCAATACCGGTTCTATCAGCAGAGAACTGTATGAGGAACTGAAAGAGAACCTGCGGCGTGGTGAACAGAGTATTCTGTTCCTTAATCGCCGCGGCAGCAGCCGTCAGCTGCTGTGTCCCGAATGTGGCTATGTGCCGCAATGTCCCAAGTGCAGCGTATATCTGACCTATCACTCGGCCAACAACCACCTGATGTGCCACTACTGCGGCTACAGTGAAAAGGCGGCGGAGGAATGCCCTGAATGTGGTGGAAAACTAAAGCATATCGGCACGGGCACCCAGAAAGTGGAGGAGGAACTGCATGAACTGTTCCCCGACACGCCAGTACTGCGTATGGATGCCGATACGGTGGGTGAGGGACACGAAAAACTGCTGCGGGAATTTGAAGTGAAAAAGATTCCGATTCTCCTCGGCACACAGATGGTGGCCAAGGGATTGGATTTTGATAATGTGACGCTGGTAGGCGTTTTAGCGGCGGATTTGTCGCTATATGTGGATCACTACCGTGCCGGTGAGAGAACGTTCAGCCTGCTGACGCAGGTGGTGGGACGTGCCGGTCGAGGTGACAAGGAAGGCCGTGCGGTGATTCAGACCTACACGCCGCAGAACGATGTGATTCAGGCGGCGGCAGGGCAGGATTATGAGCGGTTTTACGACGGCGAGATCCACCTGCGGAAACTGCGGCGGGATCCACCTTTTGCCGATCAGTTTATGATGACGGTGACGGGCTTGGAGGAAGACCGTGTACGCCGCGCCTGCGGTGAGATACGCAACAGTCTTGTGCGTGTGGCAAAGGAGTACGATCTGGAGGTACTTGGCCCGGCGCCTGCGCCTATCGTAAAGGTCAATAACCGCTATCGCTACCGTCTGACGCTGATCGGACACAACGACAAGGCAACACGCGACCTGCTTGCGTCGTATATGAAGGAATTTACTCGCCGCGGCGAAAATCGCGGCATGAACATTTACACAGATTGTAATTTAATGGATTGAGGTAAGATACAATGGCTTTGAGAAAAATTGTCCTGCAAGGTGATGATTGTCTGACAAAGGTCTGCCGCCCGGTGACAGACTTCAATGCACGTCTGCATACGCTACTTGACGATATGGCCGAAACGCTGATCGATTCCGGCGGTGTGGGTCTGGCGGCTCCTCAGGTGGGTATTCTGCGTCGTTTGTGCGTGGTGATGAACGAGGACGATGAGATCATCGAACTCATTAACCCTGAGATCATTGCCACCGAAGATGAACAGACCGGACTGGAGGGCTGTCTGAGCGTGCCCGGTAAGTACGGCTTTGTGACCCGTCCCTATGTGGTGCGTGTACGCGCGCAGGATCGTAACGGTGAGTTTTTTGAGGTAGAAGACGAGGGTTTGACAGCCCGTTGTTTCTGCCATGAGATCGAGCATCTGGACGGTCATCTGTTCGTGGAGCATACCGACCATCTGCTGACTGAGGAAGAACTGGAGGAGTATATTCGCCAGCAGGAAGAAGAGGACGAAGAATGAGAATTTTGTTCATGGGTACGCCGGACTTTGCCGTTGCGTCCCTGAAACGGCTGGTAGAAGACGGACACGAGATCTGCGGTGTTTTTACCCAGCCGGATAAGCCGAAAAACCGTGGTCATAAGATGGCGTTTTCTCCGGTGAAGGAGTATGCGCTGTCCCAGAATCTGACCGTGTATCAGCCTTTGAAAATGCGTGACGGAGAGGCACTTGCCACCGTGCAGGAACTGCAGCCGGAACTGATTGTGGTGGCGGCCTACGGTAAGATTCTGCCGGAGGATATTCTCAACACGCCGCCCTACGGTTCTATCAATGTCCATTCCTCCGTGCTACCCAAATATCGCGGTGCGGCGCCTATCAACTGGGCTATCCTCAACGGCGAGGATCGCACCGGCGTGACCATTATGTATATGGCCAAGGAACTGGATGCGGGTGATATCATTCACTGTCTGGAAACCGACATCGACTTTAATGAAGATGCGCAGACTCTGACTGCACGCTTGGCAGAACTGGGCGCGCAGGCATTGGCAGAGGTGGTGGAGATGCTGAAAAACGGCACGGCTGTCCGTACACCTCAGGATCACAGCGCCCACACCTATGCCCCTATGCTGGATAAATCTCTGTCACCCATTGACTGGAGCAAGAGCGCCCGTCAGATTCACGATCAGGTGCGTGGTTTGATTCCCTGGCCCTGCGCCCAGACGGTGCTGAATGGCAAGAATGTGAAGGTGTTTGCCACCGAGATCGGTGAGGCAACCGAGGTCGAGGCCGGTAAGATCATTGCCGCTAATAAGAAGGGCATCACCTTCGCCTGCGGTGATGGGTTATCTCTGCGTATCACGGAACTGCAGCCCGAGGGCAGCAAGCGCATGGCAGCCAGCGCCTATCTGGCAGGCCATCCGATTCAGGTGGAAGTATGAGTGAGAAAAAGAAGATCTCCGCCCGTGACACGGCGCTGGAGGTTTTAATGTCGGTCCAAAACGCCAACGCCTGGTCTGACGGCAGTCTGAAACGCACCATAGCCAAGAATGGGTTGGATAGCCGCGATGCGGCTTTGGCTACGCGCATAAGTTATGGTGTGATTCAGAATAAGGCGCTTTTGGACTACTATATTGGCTGCTGGTGCAGCCAGAAACCGGCACGGTTAGAGCCGGTGATCTTGAATATTCTGCGTATCGGTGCTTATCAGATCCTCTTTATGGATAAGATTCCCCACCGTGCCGCTGTCAACGAGGCGGTGGAGATGACCAAGCGCCATGGCCGTCCTAAGGCGGCAGGAATGGTCAATGCGGTGTTGCGCAAATTTGTGACAAACTGGATGGATATGCCTGCGCTGCCCCAAGGCACGACACTGGACTATCTCTCTGTGCGGTACAGCCATCCCAAGTGGCTGGTACAGCGACTTTTGGACATCCTCGGCCCGGAGGAGGCAGAGGCTTATCTCAAGAGCAACAATGAGTCTGTGCCTACCACCATTCAGACCAACCTGCTGAAAACCTCGGCAGAGGAACTGGAAAAAGAGTTGCACGCGGCTGGTATCACGGTGGAAAAGCACCCATGGCTGCCAAACTGCTTTGAGGTATCCGGTACGGGTGACTTGGAGCATCTGCCTGCCTTTACGGAGGGGCGATTCATGGTGCAGGATGCCGCCGCTCGATTGGTGGCGCTGGTGGCACAGCCTGAATCGACCGATCGTGTGTTGGACGTATGCGCCGCGCCCGGCGGCAAGTCCTTTGCACTGGCCATTGACATGGGGGACAAGGGTGATATTCTATCCTGCGATGTCCATGCCCATAAGTTGAAGTTGGTGGAGAGCAGTGCCAAACGACTGGGCATTACCAGTGTGCGCACGGCGCTTGCCGATGGCAGAGCCCACCATGTAGCGTGGGAGGAGCAGGCAGACCTTGTGGTGACGGACGTCCCTTGCTCTGGCTTGGGTATTATCCGCAAGAAACCGGATATTCGCTACAAAAATCCCAAGGAACTGTCGCAGTTGCCGGTTATTCAACGTGCTATCCTTGAAAACGCGGCTACCTATGTGCGGCCCGGCGGTACATTGATTTATTCCACCTGCACCATTCTGCCGGAGGAAAATGAGAACATAACAGAAGAATTTCTTTCAAAACACAGCGAGTTTACGCTGGAGCCATTTATCCTGCCGCTGCCTATCGGCGCATGTAACGGGCATCTGACCCTTTGGCCCCAGCGCTTTAATACCGACGGATTTTACATCTGCCGTATGAAGAAACATTGAGGAAACTATGATCGATATCAAATCTATGACATTGGAGGAAATCACCCAATTCCTGCGTGATCTGGGTGAGCCGGCGTTCCGCGGCAAGCAGGTGTTTACCTGGTTGCACAAGGGCGTGCGGTCCTTTGATGAGATGAGCAACCTTTCCAAGGCTCTGCGTGAAAAGTTAAAAACACAATGCACCATCACCGTGCCCACTGTGGCACGCAAGCAGGTGAGTAAGTTGGACGGTACGGTTAAGTACCTGTGGGAACTTAATGACGGCAACTGCATTGAAACAGTGCTGATGCAGTATCATCACGGCAACACAGTCTGCATTTCCTCGCAGGTGGGCTGCCGCATGGGCTGCGCGTTCTGCGCCTCTACCATTGCCGGTAAGGTGCGCGATCTGACGCCAAGTGAGATGCTCAATCAGGTGTTGTTTACCCAGTTGGATTCCGGTTTGGAGATTTCCAATATTGTACTGATGGGTATCGGTGAGCCGCTGGATAACCGGGAAAATGTACTGCGTTTTCTTCAGTTGGTGAATCATCCGGACGGATTGAATATCGGTATGCGGCATATCAGTCTTTCCACCTGCGGTGTGGTGCCGGGTATCGACCATCTGGCTGATTTGGGCTTGCAGATCACGCTGTCGGTGTCACTTCATGCGCCGGACAGCGAAACGCGCTCTAAGATCATGCCAATCAACCGGGCGTACGATGTGGAGGAACTGTTTGCCGCCTGCCATCGCTATTTCAAGAAGACGGGACGGCGCATTTCCTTTGAATATGCCATGATCGACGGTGTAAACGACAATGACTGGCAGGCAGACCTGATTGCCAAAAAACTCAAGGGTATGCCGGGCCATGTGAATATGATTCCGCTTAACGATGTGGTGGAGAGTCCTTTCAAACCCAGCCACCGCATTGCAGCATTCCAGAAGCGATTGGAATCCCACGGCATTACGGCAACTGTGCGGCGCAGTCTTGGCGGTGATATTGACGCCTCCTGCGGACAGTTACGCCGTAAGGCCATGGAAGAGAAAGGGGGATGCGCGTCAACATGAGAGTATGGGGTATCACAGATACCGGCCTGGTGCGCAAGGAAAACCAGGACGCTTACCATTTGCAAAGTGTGGCAGACTATACCGTTGCCGCTGTTTGCGACGGTATGGGCGGTACCAACGGTGGTCAGGTCGCCAGTTCTATTGGTGTAAGGGTTTTCAGTGAGGAGATGGAAAAGGCACTGCATAAGGGTATGTCAGCCGACCAGATCCAACAGGCTATGGCCTACGGTATCTCCTTGGCTAACGATGCCATACGCCGAGAGGCTGATGCTCATGCGGAACTCCGCCGTATGGGCACCACATTAGTTGGCGCTGTATGTTGGGATACTATGGCTGTTGTGTGCAATATCGGTGACAGCCGTGCCTATCGGATTTCAAGAAACGGTATCCATCAGATTACAAAGGACCACTCATTGGTGGAAGATATGGTGGAAAATGGTGAGATAACACCTGATGAAGCGCGCCGACATCCCAACCGTAATCTCATCACCAGAGCGCTGGGTCCAGATGCCGTAGCACAATCAGATGGATTTCAGATACCGTGGAAAAAGGGAGAGTTTATTCTGCTTTGCTCCGACGGATTGGTTAATACCGTGACAGATCAGGAGATCTTATTCGAGATTATTCACAGCGACCAGTTAGACAGTTGTCTGGACCGCCTGATGGCGGTAGCGAAAACCAGAGGAGCCCCAGACAACGTGACGGCAGTACTGCTGATGAACATCTAAAGGAGTGAAAATATATGGATCAGAATATCGGTAAAATGTTAGATAACCGCTATGAACTCATAGAGTTGATCGGCAGTGGCGGTATGGCTAATGTATATAAAGCGAAGTGTCACCGTTTGAACCGTATGGTAGCAGTAAAGATTCTCAAAAGCGATCTGGCAGACAATGCTGAATTTCGGCGTCGTTTCCGCGATGAATCTCAGGCGGTAGCAAAACTTTCTCATGCTAATATTGTTTCAGTATATGACGTGTCCCGCAGCGGCGGTTTGGAATATATCGTCATGGAACTGATTGACGGTATTACGCTCAAACAATATATGGAACGTCGTGGCCAGATGGACTGGCGTGAGGCTCTGCATTTTGTCACGCAGATTATGCGCGCCCTCTCTCATGCACATAGCCGCGGTATTATTCACCGCGATATCAAACCTCAGAACATCATGGTGCTGCGTGACGGTAGTGTCAAGGTAGCCGATTTCGGCATTGCTTGCCTTGCAGATG
>JAZLIB010000123.1:0-14092 GCA_045617185.1 Vescimonas sp. | reverse complement strand
CAGCCGATTATGGACTTGGCCAGGAACGGCCTATAACAATATATGACACGATGCAAACCCCGCTGGAGCACTTGCTTTCGGCGGGGTTTAGGTATAAAATGAGAAAGTTGTAAGAAAAGGAGTGAGAACCGTGCGAATTCTTATTGTGGAAGATGAAGTGCGTCTGGCGGCTACGCTGGCAGATTTGCTGCGTCGCCATGGTTACACCGCTGATACCTGCCACAACGGTGTTGACGGACTGGACAGCGCGGTTTCCGGTATCTACGACTTAATGATTCTTGATGTCATGCTGCCGGGAATGGACGGTTTTTCTCTGCTACATAACCTGCGCGATAGCGGCAGCGCGTTGCCTGTGCTGCTGTTAACGGCCCGCAGCGATGTGTCAGACCGCGTGCATGGTTTGGATTGTGGCGCGGATTATTATCTGACCAAACCCTTTGAATCGGAAGAACTTTTGGCGTGTGTCCGTTCTTTGCTGCGTCGCGGTGGCGAGCCACATAAAGATGACACATTGTCATTTGGAGACTTGCGCTTGGAGCAAGGTACATTTTTGCTCTCCTGCGCCCAGCGTTCTGTGCGCCTGAGCCGCAGAGAGTATGATTTAATGGAGCTCCTGATGCGCAACGGCAAAGTCATTGTCACAAAAGAGCAGATTCTTTTAAAGGTCTGGGGCTATGATTCCGATGCCGAGGATAATAATGTAGAGGTCTATGTGTCGTTTTTGCGCCGCAAGCTGGGCCATTTACAGTCAAAAGTGCAGATCAAAACCATTCGCCTTGTGGGTTATTGCCTGGAGGTGACGGAATGAGCAGTAAACTGCGCTGGAAAGTGGTCGGCTTGAATATGCTGTTCGTTACGGTGGTGCTGCTGGCAGTATTCACTGGCGTGGTACTTTCAGCCCGTACCGGTATTCGACAGAACACGGAAGAACAACTTCGGCAGGCACTGAGTGGTGTCATGTCTTATGAGCAGGGAAGTGTGCCTTGCTTTGTGGCGGAAGTTTTCCCCAGCGGGACGGTGCGCGTTTCCGGCGGCGAATATTATCAGTTGAGCGAGGACACACTGCGTTCTTTGGTGCAGGATTGCATGGTACAAAGTGAAAATTCCGGTGTACTGCCTGCTTATCATGTGCGCTATCTGCGCATGACGGGTTTTGCCACCGTCCGCATTGCCTTTACTGACAGTTCATTGGAGCAGGCAACGCTGCGCTCGCTGATTGGCGATTCCCTTTTGATTGGCTTGGCGGCATTGCTGGTGTTGTTCGCGTGTAGTTATGTGCTCTCCGGATTTGTCACGCGCCCGGTGGAAAAGGCATGGCGGGCACAAAGACAGTTCTTGTCCGATGCCTCTCACGAACTGAAAACACCGCTGACAGTGATTATGTCCTCGGCAGACTTGCTTTCTGAGAATGAAAATAGCGTGTATGTGGACAATATCCGTTCCGAATCGCGGCGCATGAAAGAATTGGTAGAGAGTATGCTAACGCTATCGCGTGCCGATAATGGACACAAAATGACACTCACGGTGCTGGACTGGTCGGAATTGCTGGCGGATACCGCTCTGCTGTTTGAACCGGTGGCTTTTGAGTCCAGCCATGAACTGCGCTACCGTATTGAAAAGGGCTTGTTCGTCAACGGTAATGATGAAGCGCTGCGGCAAGTAGCGGGTATTTTGCTGGACAATGCCATCAAGTATGCCGCATCTGATACGCCCATTTACCTGACATTGGATAAGCAGGACAAACGCGCTGTGCTGACGGTGGAAAACAGCGGTGCACCGATTCCACCGGAAAAGTTGTCCCACATATTTGAACGCTTTTACCGTGCGGACGAATCCCGCAGCGATGGCGAAAGTTTTGGCTTGGGACTGTCTATTGCACAGAGTGTCATACAAGAACATAAGGGTACAATCCGCTGTGAGAGCGATGAACGCTCCACGCGGTTTATTGTCAATCTTTCCCTGCAGAATGGAGGCACTATCTCATGATATATGATTTACTGATTCGCGGAGGCACCGTCATTGACGGTACCGGCAATGACGCGTATTGCGCTGATGTGGCGGTAACGGACGGCAAAATTGCAGCCATCGGCCAACTGAACGATGCGCAGGCACAGCGTACCATTGACGCCAATGGCTATCTGGTCACGCCTGGCTTTATTGATATCCACCGCCATGCTGATGCGGCGGCATTCCGTCCGCATTTCGGTGACTTGGAACTATCCCAAGGCCTGACGACCATTGTCAACGGCAACTGCGGTTTGTCTGTAGCGCCCTTTGGCGAGAAGAACAAGGCGGCGATTCTGTCCTACCTCAGTCCCATTACCGGCGCGGTGTCCGCTGATATCTGCACCGACAGCATGGCGGGTTATCTGAATCAGCTCCACGACCTGCCCATCAACGTGGGCATGCTGGTAGGTGCAGGTATCCTGCGTGCTGATACCGCAGGCTATCAGGTGGAGCATCTGGAGCAGGCACATTATGACGCCATTCATGCTTCTTTGGAGCAGGCCTTGCAGGACGGCGCATTGGGTGTGTCGTTGGGACTGGGCTATGCGCCGGAGTGTTTCTATACTACCGACGAACTGATTGAGGCGCTGCGTCCCTTGGCAGGACGTGGTATTCCTGTCACCGTCCACATGCGTCAGGAGGGCGGCGGTGTGTGCGAGGCGCTCTCGGAAATGCTCACCGTGGCGCGCGCATTGGATATTCCCGTTCATATCAGTCATCTCAAGGCCATGGGACGTGTGAACTGGGGCAAGAAGATTCCCCGCGCATTGGAAATGCTCAAGACCGCCCGCACCGAGGGTTTGCGTGTCAGTTGTGATGTGTATCCCTATACTGCCGGCTCCACCCAGCTTCTGCATATCCTTCCACCCGATTTTCTCACCGGCGGACTGGACGCCGTGACCGAGCGGCTGAAAGACCCCGCTGTGCGTCACGAACTGGCCGCACGCATCGAAAGCGGCGAGGGCTTTGATAATATTGCCGGCCTTGCCGGTTGGGACGGTATATATCTCACCAGTCTGCACCGTGAGGAAAACCGCATCTATCAGGGCAAGAATCTGATGGAGATTGGCGAAATGATGGGCAAAACGCCACTGGACGCCTGCTGCGATCTGTTGGTGAGTGAGCATTGCGAGATCACCATGATCGACTTCATGGCCTCTGAGGATGACATTGCTGCTATCCTGCACGATGAGTGGAGCAATCTCATCTCCGATGCCACCTATCCCACAGAGGGACAACTTCATCCCCGTGTATACGGCACATTTACCCACCTGCTCACTCACTTTGTCCGCGAAAAGGGTGTGCTGAGCGTGGAGGACGCCGTACACAAGATGACCCAGCGCCCAGCGCAGGTACTGCAAATGCACAGTAAGGGCAGTTTGGCGGTGGGCATGGATGCCGATATCAATGTGTTCGCATTGGACGAACTCAACGAACCAGCTACGTACGAAAATCCCTGCCAGTTGGCGCAGGGTATGCAATATGTGATCGTGAACGGCGCAGTGGCGCTGGATAACGGTCAGATCACCGGTGCTAAAGCCGGTCAGGTAATCAGGAGGTAATACTATGATGGATATGATGGAGCAGGGCGAACTGATTGCCCTTTGTCAGGACATGTTGGCTACGCGCAGTTATTCCGGTGAAGAAAAGGCTGTGGCGGATCTGATGTTGTCCTTTATGCGCGCCAAGAATTTCGACATGGCTTATACGGATGAATACGGCAACGTGCTGGGCTGCATCCGCGGTAAGCGTCCCGGTAAGCGTATTCTGTTTGACGGTCATATTGATACCGTCCGCGCCGATAATGTGAATGACTGGCATCATGATCCCTTTGGCTCGGAGATGGACGGCGGCCGTATCTACGGCCGGGGCGCTACGGATATGAAAGGTGCCGTGGCGGCGTTTATGTTTGCCATCGAGCGCTTTGCCCGCTTGACGAACCGCGACTTTGCCGGTGAAATCTGGGTGGCCGGCGTGGTACACGAGGAGTGCTTTGAGGGCGTGTCCGCCCGCAAGATCAGCGCTGCCGTGAAACCTGATCTGGTCGTCATCGGCGAGGCATCGGAAATGAACATCAAGTGCTCTCAGCGCGGCCGTGCGGAGATATGCTTGGAAACCTACGGTGTGCCCTGCCACAGTTCCAACCCCGAAAAGGGTGTCAACGCGGTGTATGCTGCCTGCCGTATCATTGACCGTTTCCGCGCTCTGCCCCCTATCGAGCAGGAGGGTATGTTCGGCAAGGGCATCATGGAACTGACCGATATGAAATCCGAGCCCTATCCCGGCGCATCGGTGGTGCCTCACTACTGCCGTGTGACGTTTGATCGCCGTTTGCTGGTGGACGAAACCCGCGAGAGCGTGCTATCTCCCTTGCAGGCCATTATCGATGAGATGACGAAGGAAGATCCTACCCTCAAGGCCAAGGTATCCTTCACCGCCGGTGAGGAGAAGTGTTATACCGGCGCCACTATCGCCGCTGACCGTTTCTTCCCTGCATGGCGCGTGCCTACCGACAGCGATTTCGTGCAGGCCATTTATAAGTCCGTCTGCGACATGGGTTATAAGCCCCAACTGACCGGCTACAGTTTCTGCACCAACGGCAGCCACTATGCCGGCGAGGCAGGTATTCCCTGCATCGGCATTGGCCCAAGCCGTGAGAATCTGGCACACACGATCGATGAATATATCGAGGTAAGTGAACTTATCGACATCAGCCGTTACTATACCGCGGTGCTCAATGCCATGATGGATCCCGAAAAAGCTATTGATTGAGGTGAAGAATATGTTGGAACAGTTAATTGACATCGTGCGTCGTGCCGGCGATATGATCCGTGATGCCCACGATATTGAAAAGGATACCCGTGAAAAGAATGGTGCCGCCGATCTTGTAACGAAGTACGATGTGGCGGTGCAGGCATTCTTACAAAAGGAACTGCTTGCACTGGTGCCGGAGGCCGACTTCCTCGGCGAGGAGGGCGAACATAGCACAATCACAAAACCTTGGGTGTTCGTGGTGGACCCCATTGACGGCACCACCAACTTTGTCCGCAATATGCACTACAGCAATATAGCCGTGGCTTTGGTGCATGAAGGCACCGTGGAATACGGTGTGGTATATAATCCTTTCACCGATGAGATGTTCGCCGCCCACCGTGGCGACGGCGCCACCTTGAACGGCCAACCTATTCATGTCAGTAATCATGATATAGCTCACGCCATCGTCATGTGCGGCTCTACCATCTATGATCGTAGCTATAACGACAAATCTTTTTCCCTGATGCATCAGCTCTATCTCATGAGTTTGGATTTTCGCCGCTTTGGCTCAGCGGAACTGGATGTGTGCTATGTGGCCTGCGGTCGGGTAGAGGTGTTCTTTGAATGTCGCCTCAGTCCATGGGACTATGCTGCCGGCAGCCTGATCCTCACCGAGGCAGGTGGTAGCATTACTCGCTTGGACGGCAGCTCCATCGATCCTTATCATGCCGGCTCTGTGTGGGCCACCAACGGCGTGTGTCACGATGTACTGCAATTACTCAAATAAGAAAAACGGTCTGACATAAGTCAGACCGTTTTTTGTTATTTTGTTCGGTTTGCAAGATACACGCATACCAGAATAATTGCCACACCCAATACCTGCCATAGGCCAAAAGGCTCTTTCAGTAATATCACACCGGCCAGCACAGAAACGACCGTTGTCACGTTACTGAAAATGGAAGCTTCCGATACGGATACGTGTGCGTTGGTATAGTTGAGAAGTGAGTAAGCGACCAGCGAGGAAATTACGCCGAGGAAGATCACAGCAGACCAGAACGCACCGCTGTGAATGGCAGGCAAAAACGTACCGGCCAGATCGCCTGCACCTTGTATCAGTGCCGCCGGCACAAATACCACCATGCCTACGGTAAACATCACGTAGGTGATCTCCAACGGGCGGAAACGTTCAGCGGCCTTGTGGCTGAGGGCGTAGTAGGCCACATCGCAGGCCACAGTCAGCACGAGAAACAGCATGCCCAGCAGTGACACTTTTACCTCGCCGCCTAAGTCGACCAGCAGCACACCGCCCACACAGAACAGTGCACACAGCACCTGCCGCAGCCGTACTCGCTCGCGCAGGATCAGCACATCTACCAGAATACACATCACCGGTACCACGGCGATAATCGTACCTGCCACAGCGGAGGATGTGTAGAGAATGCCATAGCTTTCGAATATGAAATACAGCGTAGGCTGTGCAATCCCCAGCAGTACTAATGTACCGATGGGCTTACCCCGCAGAGAGAAGGCGAACAGAGGTTTACCGCGCACCTTGCCGACCAGTGTGTTGACACCGATTGCCAGTGTCATCACCACAAACGATGCACTGAAACGGAATGCCAGCAATACTGTCGGCGCGGCTACCTCCAAAGCGGTTTTGGAAAACATGAAGCTGAAACCAAAAATGGTAGATGCAGCCAGTGCTGCCAGCAATGCCCATGTGTGTGTTTTATTTTTCATAGAAAAACCTCATTTTTAATACATTATGTCCACTATACCATTGATTTACATATGTGGCAAGGATTGCAGACATCTTTTTCGGTCAATTCGCATATACTATTCGGTATGAAAAAGGGGGCGTAGCAATGGAACCATGGAAATCAACGGACGTAGATGATCTGATTTATCAGGATGAATGGATCATCAGTCAGAGATAAAAGAAATGCGTCCCGTGTAAATAATGACACGGGACGCATTTCTTTTGGGGGAGTTGGAAATATCATTATTAAAGGGAGATAAATCAGCACGACTTTACTTTGCAAGTGTAGATTAGCATAAAGTGTAATATATGTAAAGCGAATGTTTTTCATGAAAAACATGAGAAAAAGTTTGCATAAAATGCCGCCATGCGATACAATACAGCCAGAGGTGATTATATGAGCATCACGAAGTATCAGATTTTTGTCCATACAGCGGAATGTGGCAGTTTTACCAAAGCGGCGGAGCAGCTGGGATTTACTCAGTCCGGCATCAGTCATGCCATAGCCTCACTGGAGGATGAATTGGGCTTGCAGCTGATGGTACGCAGCCGAGGCGGTGTCAGCCTGACCGCTGACGGACGGGCGCTTCTGCCGTATTTTGAACAACTTTGTGTCATGCAGCACAAACTGGAAGAGAAAGCGCATGACCTGCAGGGCCTGGAAACCGGCCTTGTGCGTGTGGGCACGTTTACCAGCGTATCGGTGCAATGGATGCCTCATATTCTCAAGTCATTTCATGAATTGTACCCTAACATCGAGTTTGAACTGCTGCAGGGCGATGATAAAGAGATTGAGCAATGGATCAACGAGGGTCGTGTGGACTGCGGATTTATCAGCCTGCCGGGTACGATGAAACTGCCTGCATGGCTGCTGTATAGTGACCAGTGGCGTGTTATCACGGCATATAACCATCCGCTGGCCGGCTGTGAGCCGTTTCCTTTGCAGGCGCTGGCAACGCAGCCTTTTATCCAATTAGATGAGGGTAGTGACTACGAGGCTCGAGCCGTGTTGGACAAGCTGGGGATCACGCCCAATACGCAGTACACCGTGCGCGAGGATCTGACAATCATGGCCATGGTGTCCAGCGGTCTGGGTATCAGCCTTATGCCGGATCTGATGCTGTATAATACCAATTATCCTCTGGTACAATGCCGCCTCCCGCAGCCTTTTTTCCGTAATATCGGCATCTGTGTAAAAGACAAGGAGGCTTGCTCCGTTTCCACCATGCGCTTTATTGAGCACGTGCGCCATTGGGTGGGCAGCCATTATGCCGAGCAGAACGGATAGGAGGCGGAGATATGTCATTGCGACAGGATTGTGACGTAATCGTAAGGGAATCCATCTGCCGTGTACTGCCGGACGAAGCCGTCAGGCGCGCGTTGATGGGTAAAACATTCCCCGCAGGTAAAGTATACCTTGTTTCTGTGGGCAAAGCGGCGTGGTCCATGGCAAATGCGGCTTATGATGTGCTCCGCTCGCGTATCCATGACGGTATCGTCATCACCAAACACGGCCATAGCCAAGGTGATATCGGACGGCTGATGATCTGCGAAGCGGGCCATCCCGTGCCGGATGAGGACAGTTTTCACGCTGCGAGGAAAGCCTTCTCTCTGACCGAAAACCTGACGGCAGACGATACAGTGCTCTTTTTGCTCTCCGGCGGCGGCAGTGCCTTGTTTGAATTGCCCATGGTGACATCGGAGGAATTGCAGAGTATCACGCAGCAGCTATTGTCCTGCGGCGCGGATATTGTGGAAATCAACACAATCCGCAAGCGTCTGTCCTACGTAAAAGCTGGCCGCTTTGCACTGCATTGCGCTCCTGCAAAAATTGAAACTATCGTCCTCTCAGACATTGTGGGCGATCCATTGGATATGATTGCCTCCGGCCCTGCCTACCCCGATAGCAGTACCTGCGCCGATGCCATACATATTGTGGACAAATATGGACTGATGCTGTCTGATGAGGCGTGGAAATGTCTTACGCAGGAAACACCGAAATCGCTTACCAACGTGCACACCTCCGTTACCGGCAGCGTGCGTGAATTGTGCGCTGCTGCAGCAGAAACCTGCACCAGACTGGGCTATGAACCAATGGTGCTGACCGATTGCCTTACCTGCGAGGCAAGGGACGCCGGCCGTGTTCTCTCTGCCATAGCGCAAACCCATTGTCATGGCGGCAAGCGGGCTTTTATTGTTGGTGGCGAAACGGTGGTGCATCTGACCGGTCACGGTAAGGGCGGCCGCAATCAGGAACTGGCATTGGCAGCGGCTGAAGGTATCGCAGGACTTAAAAATGTGGCGGTGTTCGCCGTTGGCTCAGACGGGACAGATGGCCCTACCGATGCTGCCGGTGGCTATGTGGACGGCGCTACTGCGGACGTACTACACGCGCAAGGTGTGTCCATTGATGAGGTTTTGCGGAATAACGATGCCTATCATGCCTTGTCACTTACCGACGGCCTGTTGATGACGGGCCCAACCGGCACCAATGTCAATGATGTAGCCGTTATATTGATTGGATAACGAAAAAGACCGCCATAGGCGGTCTTTTTTATGCTTGTTTTTAACCCCACAGAGCGGTAAGCATGGGGATAATTTGTTTTTTACGGGACATCACGCCGGGAAGGAAGACCATGTCGTCTTTCGGTTCCACATCGAAGGCGCGCCGGATGGTGTCATCGTTACCCACAAACAGTAGCTGTGAGCCCTCCTTGAGCACATCTGTCAGCATCAGAATGGTCATGTCATAGTTGTGATCCTTCTGAATCCGCTGCATGGCGGCAAAGAATTCGTTCTTGCGCTCCAGCATTTTCTGCGAGTCAATGCAGGTGATCTGACCCACGCCAAGCACCTGACCGGCGATATGGAACTCCTTGAAATCGCTGCGCAATAGATCACTGGCGCTCTTATGCTCGGTCGCATCGGCAGAGAACAGATCCTTCCCAAGATCGTCTAAAGAAACATGGGCGATGTGTGCCATACGCTCAGCCAAGGCGATATCGCGGGGTGTACAGGTGGGCGACTTGAACATGACCGTATCGGACAGAATAGCAGCCGCCATCAGTCCGGCCATATTTGGCGAGGGCATCACACCGTGTTCCTGATACATTCCGGTAACGATAGTGGTGGTACTGCCTACCGGCTCATTGCGCATCCGCACAGGCTGCGAGGTCTGTATATCAGCCAGACGATGGTGGTCAATGATCTCCAGAATTTCGGCTTGTTCCAAACCGGACACAGCCTGTGACATCTCGTTGTGATCCACCAACACCACACGCTTGCGGCGTGGACGCAGCAAGTGATAACGGGACAGCGTGCCGACCACATGTTCGTTTTCGTCTAACACGGGATAGCAGCGGAAACGGCTCTTCAGCACGACTTCCTTTACATCGTCAATATAGTCATCTAAATGGAAGCAGACCAGATCATCGGTGTGGCAGGGCCGGGAAATCGGCGTTGCCTGATAGATGAGGCGTGACACGCGGCTGGCATCGTAGGGCGTGGAGATCACGCAGGTACTGCCGGCATTCTCCAACCACTTCGGATCTATTTCGCATTGGCACAGGATGATGGCGCTCACGCCGATATCCAGCGCCCGGCGAATAATCTCCGGCTGGCTGCCGCACAGTACGATGGTATCAGGGGAGGAGAACAGCAGATTATCGCTGCCCTGCGGCAGAGTGATGCTGATATCGCCGGACAGAAATTCCGTCATGTTGCCATCGTTGAGAATACGGCCCTCCAGCACGCTCAAAAGGTTAAAGAGCGGCACCTCATCTACATGGGGTTCACTGATAGTGTTCATGCTGTAGGTGGCGATGTCACCGGCGGATAGTGTGCCGTACAGAGTGCCGTCGTCATTGACAACCGGGATCACAGAAATACGTTGCGCCCGCATCGTGTTCCATGCTCGATCCATTGTCACGTTGGCATGGAGTGCCGGCGGCGTGTCAAAGTCCAGATCCTGCACCTGCGTGCGTACATTTTTGATAAAGCGCGGCGCATTGAAATGGAACCGGTCGAGCATACGGCGTGTTTCATCGCTGACCTGCCCCAGACGGGCGGCCACATAGTCACGGTCACCCAGTGCGTTACGCAGTGCCGCATAGGCCATGGCGGATACGATAGAGTCGGTATCCGGGTTGCGGTGACCGACCACGAAAATCTCGTTCATAAGGCGCCTCTTTTCTCCGCCAATCTGATGGTAAAATCAGCGGTAATTCTTAGTAAAATCATTTTATCAAAGCCAACGGGGAAAAACAAGCCGTTTATTTGCCAAATATATGCGGATCTCAGCCAATATTTTTGGCCCAGGTGTTGTTTACCAGACGATTGAAATCCACCCAATCGTTGTGGGAAAGTTCCCCGGCGTGTTCCATGACTTTCTCCAGGTTGGTAAGCGCCTGCTCCGTGAGCTCCGGCGTTAACTTCCACGCGTCAATGGCACGATGCCGTGCCGTAACGGTTTCCAGTACGCTGATATCGGTGTCAGGAAACTGATCGGCGATGGCCTCGGCTACCTCGCGGTCGGTGTGCTCGGCCACCCATTTCTGTGCCTTGGCGATGGCGTTTGTAAAGCCCTGCATGACATCTGGGTGCTGGGCCATATAACTTTGGCTGGCAAAATAGGCGGTGTAGGGCACTTCTCCGGTGGCCTCACCGATGGAGCAGAGAATATAGCCTTGACCTGCCTCCACAACTTCGGTGGCAGTAGGCTCAAACAGTGCCACATAGTCGCCGTTGCCGCCGGTAAAGGCACCTGCCATCATATTGAACTGCACAGATGTATCCACCGCCGCGTCAGTATGAGGTTTCACCCCGTTGCTGTCCATCACGTATTCCAGCGTCATCTCCGGCATACCGCCGGCTCTACCGCCGATGATGGTCTTTCCCTTGAGGTTTTCCCAACGGAAGTTCTCATTGGTGCGCCCCACTAAGAATGAGCCGTCCCGCTTGGTCAGCTGTGCAAACAGCATGGGATAATCTTCCTTGCCTTGGTTGTAGACATAGATGCAGGCCTCCGCTCCTGCCAGACCGATATCTGCCTGCCCGGATACCACAGCGGTCATGACCTTGTCGGCGCCGCCACCGTTAGTCAGTTCCACATTAAGTCCTTCCTCGGCAAAAAAGCCCTGACTGATGGCCACATATTGCGGTGCGTAGAACACAGAGTGCGTGACCTCCGAAAGACGCACGGTGGTTGTATTCTCTCTGCTGCCGCAGCCACATAGCAGCAGCGGCAGCAGAAGACACGGCAGGAGAAGACAAGTGATGATTTTTTTCATGGCATAACCCCCAAAAAATGATTCAATATTTTTTCCACCCACAGCACCAGCGCGTACATGATCACTGCGGCAATCGCAAGAAGCAACACGCTGGTCATGACCAGATCCATGTTGAACACCTGCGAGCCGTAGACGATCAGGTACCCCAATCCGGCGCGTGAAACGAGGAACTCACCCATGATGACACCTACCCACGAAAGCCCCACGTTGACCTTCAGCGTGCCAAGCAGCGTGGCATAGTTGGCAGGGAACACCAGCATCCATAGAATCTGATGCCGCGATGCGCCCAAGGTGCGCATTAAGCGGATTTTTTCTGTTTCCGTGGATAGGAATCCCTGATACATATTCAGAATGGTTACGATCAGAGAAATGGCCAGCGTCATCACAATGATGGAGCCGATACCTGCCCCCATCCATACAATGAAAATCGGTCCCAGTGCCGTTTTAGGCAGCGCATTAAGCACCACCAGATACGGGTCGAGGATCTGTGACAGTGTGTCAGACCACCACATAGCAATAGCGATAGCCGTACCGAGCAGCGTGCCGAGCGTAAATCCCACGGCAGTTTCCAGACACGAGGTGCCGATGTGCAGCCATAGATCGCCGCTTTGGCATAGGTTCCAAAAGGTAGATGCCATACGGCTGGGACTGCTGATGAGGAAACCGTCGGTCAATCCGATGCGTGTCACAAGTTCCCATATACCAAACAAAGCCACAAGCAGCGCGATCTGCCAGATGCGGATCCTGCGCTTGCGGCGCTGCTGTGTGCGTAGATAGATTTGTCGCTGAGGGGAAGGAGAAACTTCATTCATGGATATCCAACTCCTCCCAGATAAGATTGAAGAACGTGTGAAATTCCGGCGTATCCCGCCGCGCCATGGGGGCATACTGCCGTAGATCGCCCATATCGCAGATGGTTTTCACCACGGCAGGACGGCGCGACAGCACCACCACCCGATCGGACATACTGATGGCCTCGGAAATGTCGTGGGTGACCAACAGCGCGGTTTTACGCTCTTGTCGGATAATGCGATAAATATCTGCTGAAACGGACAGCCGCGTCTGGTAATCCAGTGCGGAAAAGGGTTCATCCAGCAGCAAAATGCGAGGCTGCGAGGCCAATGTGCGGATCAGCGCGCAGCGTTGCCGCATACCGCCGGACAGTTGTGCCGGTCGTTTTTGAGAAAAGGCTGCCAATCCGTAGCGTTCCAAAAGTTCCTGCACATGGCGCAGCCGTTCCGGCGTGGCGCAGTGGCGAATGGCAAGGGGCAGTGTTACATTGTCCCAAATGCTTTTCCATTCAAACAGCTGATCACGCTGCGGCATGAAAGCAATGCGGTCTGATGGTGCCGTAACGGATTCGCCGTCTACTTCGACAGTGCCACCGGATAGATGCTCCAGCCCTGCAATAGAGGCAAGCAGGGTGGACTTGCCACAGCCGGATGGCCCGACAATGCTGACGAACTCGCCCTCTTCCATATCAAAGGATATGTCACGCAGCGCTTCCACCTCGCCGTCCGGTGATTGATAAGTCAATGCGGCGTTTCGGAGTTGGATCATCATGCCCGTTCCTACCTCCTTTGACGTAAGTGTTGCGGAGAATACTCTCCGAAGTCATTATATGTGACGCCGTGTGGAGTGGTAACAAAAAAGGACTGCTTGCCGTAAGCAAGCAGTCCTTCTGCAATATATACAGTTAATCGAATACAGATGACAGCCATGTGTATTTACCCACGGGTGATGCACCGTTCCATGTCATGTAACCGCCCATGTTGCCGGTATCGTGCAGCGCACGGATCTGCGCGCCCACCTCCTCTGGACCGTAGGTGTTGTACGGCTCCCAGATGGCGTCATAGGATTGAATCCATGTGCGCACAGCGGCAGGGGAAACGGTTTCCGTTTGCCGCTGTGCCGCCTTAACGCCGAAGGCGTGCATGGTGTCATAGGGATGCTCCCACGGCAGATAGTCGCCGGAGGCGGGGTAGTGATCGGGGTACGGCATAGCAGAGATAGCATCTACTGCTGCGCTGATGGCGGGCCAATACTGACCGTAGGCGGTCACATAGTCCTCAGCGCATTCACCGAACACATCGGCGGAGATATACACGCCGGCATTGTGCAGACGTACAGCGGCATATTGCAGGAACCGCTGTACTGCCTGAGCCTTGCTCTCGCTGTAGGTGTTGCGGAAGTCAATGGTGCCGTTATCCTCATAGCGCCATGTACCGTCGGGGAAACGGCAGTAGTCAAACTGAATCTCGTTGAATCCCATCATTGTAGCGGC
>JAZLIB010000122.1:0-25180 GCA_045617185.1 Vescimonas sp. | reverse complement strand
CGTTGTGAACAACTTGGAGCGCCGTTTTGAGGAAACCCAGAGCGAGGCATCTAAAAAGGAAATAGAAGAGTATATGGGCGAGTGTCCCTGCCCCGATTGCCAAGGCCGCCGTCTGCGCGGTGAGGCGCTGGCGGTGACGGTGGGGGAGAAGTCTATCCATGAGGCAACCGAACTGCCGGTCAATGAGGCGCTGACATTCTTTGAGGGGTTGACGCTGACGGAGACCCAGCAGATAATTGCGGCACAGATTCTCAAGGAGATCCGCTCCCGTCTGGGCTTTTTGCAGAGTGTAGGCTTGTCCTATCTGACGCTGTCACGGTCCTCCGGTACTTTGTCCGGCGGTGAGAGTCAACGTATCCGCCTTGCCACACAGATCGGCTCCAGTCTGATGGGTGTGCTGTATATTCTGGACGAGCCATCTATCGGTCTCCACCAGCGCGATAACGACAAACTGCTGGCTACGCTGCAGCGCCTGCGGGATTTGGGCAACACCTTGATTGTGGTGGAGCATGACGAGGACACCATGCGCGCCGCCGATTATCTTATCGATATCGGGCCCGGTGCAGGCAGTCACGGCGGCAATGTGGTGGCAGCCGGCACACCCGAGGAGGTCATGGCAAACCCCGATTCGCTGACGGGGCAGTACCTCAGCGGTAAGAAAAAAATTGAGATGCCCGCCCATCGCCGTGAGGGTAACGGTAAGTGGCTGACGGTGCGAGGGGCAAGAGAAAATAACCTGAAAAATGTGGATGTGTCTGTACCGTTGGGCACCTTTACCTGCGTCACCGGCGTGTCCGGCAGCGGCAAATCCAGCCTTGTCAACGAGATTCTCTTTAAGAAACTGGGCGTGGAGCTCAACCGTATGAAGGCCCACCCCGGTAAGCATGACCGCATTGAGGGCATGGAACATCTGGACAAGGTGATTGCCATTGACCAGAGCCCTATCGGGCGCACACCGCGCTCCAACCCGGCCACCTATACCAACCTCTTTAACGACATTCGCAATCTGTTTGCCGCCACGCAGGAGGCTAAGGCACGTGGCTACGGCCCGGGACGTTTTTCCTTCAACACCCGTGGCGGCCGCTGTGAGGCCTGCACCGGTGACGGTATGCTGAAAATTGAGATGCACTTCCTTGCCGATGTGTATGTACCCTGCGAGGTGTGCCACGGTAAGCGCTACAACCGGGAAACGCTGGAGGTGCGCTACAAGGGCAAGAATATTGCCGATGTATTGGATATGACGGTGGAGGAAGCACGCGAGTTCTTCCAAGCTGTGCCGAAGATTGCCGAAAAGTTGCAGACGCTGTGCGATGTGGGACTTGGCTATGTGAAATTAGGGCAGTCCTCCACCACGCTATCCGGCGGTGAGGCGCAGCGCGTGAAACTGGCAACGGAACTGAGTCGCCGCTCCACGGGCCGCACTATCTATATTCTGGATGAACCCACCACGGGCCTCCACGCAGACGATGTGAAAAAACTGCTGGAGGTGCTGCAGCGCCTGGTAGAGGGCGGCAACACGGTGCTGGTGATCGAGCATAACCTTGATGTGATCAAGTGTGCCGACTACCTCATTGATCTGGGCCCCGAGGGCGGCGCAGGCGGTGGTGAAGTGGTGGCTGTGGGTACACCCGAGCAGGTGGCCGATGAGCCGCGCTCTTATACCGGCCAGTATCTCAAACGTATTCTGAAATAACCAAATACCGCCTCGCTGCATAGGATAGAGCGAGGTGATACCATGACACTGCTGCAAGATGGTGTGATTGCGCTGCTCGCCGCCGTTGGACTGACGGCGATCCTATGGCTGCTGGCAGATATGATCTTTCGCCGCCGGGAGGAAGTGCCGGTGGTACTGTTGCTGCCGGTGAAAGGCGCGGCGGAGGAGATGGAATATCAGGTGCATTGCCTGACGGAACTGCGTACACGAACCGGAAGGTATACGCCGATCATACTGGCAGACTGCGGCCTTTGTGCAGAGGCGAAAAGCCGTGCGGAAAAACTGACGCAGACAAATACGAGCGTGACAATGATCAAAGTGGGAGAACTTCCCAGCTATTTACAGTAAAGGAAAACGACAACTATGGGCGAACGCTGCACGGTAGAGGGTACCGTTCAAAACATCATCTTTCAAAATGAAGAAAATGGCTATACGGTGCTCTGCCTTGTGACAGACGAGGGTGAGGCGATCACGGTAGTGGGGTGCATTCCCTGTGCCGCTGCCGGCGAGAGCATGACCGTTACCGGCGTGTGGGTCAATCACGCCAGTTACGGCGCTCAACTGACCGCCGAATCGGTGGAGCGCCGTATGCCGGAGAGTGAGGACGAGATCGCTGCCTACCTGGCCTCCGGTATCATCAAGGGTGTGGGGCCGGCCACGGCCTCTCGACTGGTGGATCGTTTTGGCGAGGACACCCTGCGTGTCATTGAGGACGAGCCGGAGCGCATGAATACCATCAAGGGTATTACGGCGAAAAAGGCCATGGAGATTTCGCAGGCATTCCGCTCGCTGACGGGATTGCGCCGCGTGATGGAATTTCTGGCACGCTACGATCTGCCGGTAAATCTTGCCATGCAGCTTTATCGCGCCTACGGCGCCGATGCCCTGCCTAAGTTAAAGGACAACCCCTATCTCTTGTCCGGTGAGCGCTATGGTGTGGCCTTTTCCACCATGGACGAGATCGCCATCAGTCTGGGCTTTGATGGGGACGATCCCTGCCGCACCGAGGCGGCTATTGAGTACGAACTGAGTTACAACATGAATAACGGGCACGTATTTCTGCCGCGGGAAAAATTGCTGCTGGCTACCAGTCAGCTGATTGGTACGGTGGCGGATCAGGTGGAAATCGTGCTGGACGAGCTTATAGAACGCGGTAAGATCGTGCAGCAGCGCATTGCCAATGTAGACGGCTGCTATTTGCAGAGAATGTACGTGGCAGAGTGCTATGTCACCGAAAAACTCCGCGCCCTGCGTGATATCGACCACGAGGTATTCCAGCACGCTGACAAGGTAATCGATGAAATAGAATTTGCCCAGCAGATCACCTATGCGCCGCAGCAGCGTCAGGCGGTGAAACTGGCGGCGGAGGAGGGGGTATTATTGCTCACCGGCGGCCCCGGTACCGGCAAGACCACCTCTGTGCGCGGCATTGTGACACTGTTTGAGCGGATGGGGCTGGATGTATTGCTGCTGGCCCCCACCGGTCGTGCAGCCAAGCGCATGAGCGAACTGTGCTCGCGAGATGCCCAGACCATTCACCGCTGTCTTGGTATGAGCTATAACGACCTGACCGGTGAGGTGACTTTCCGGAATAATGCGTCTGAACCGCTGGAAACCGATGCGGTCATTGTGGACGAAATGAGTATGGTGGATCTGCAACTGATGCAGGCCCTGCTGTGCGCCCTGCGTCCGGGCTGCCGTCTTGTCATGGTGGGCGACCCCGATCAGTTGCCCTCTGTGGGCGCAGGCAATGTGTTCTCCGATATGATTCGCAGCGGTGTGATTCCCACGGTGGCTCTGACGGAAATTTTCCGTCAGGCGCAGCAGTCGGCGATCATACGCAATGCCCATGCGGTCAACCATGGCATGGCACCGGAACTTACCAATAAGCAGAGCGATTTCTTTTTCCTCTGTCGCCGCGCACCTGACCGACTGGTGCAGACGGTGGTGGAGTTGTGCCGCGACAGACTGCCACAGAATATGGGAATTCCTGCCGCGGAGATACAGGTGCTGTCCGCCACAAGAAAAGGTGAAACCGGAACGGTGAATTTGAACCGCGCTCTGCAATCGGCGCTGAATCCCCCTGCAAAGGGGAAACATCAGAAAATATGGGGCGATCTGATTTTCCGTGAGGGTGACCGGGTCATGCAGACGAAAAATAACTACGATGTGATCTGGGAGAAGGACGACGGTACCGTTGGTACGGGCATTTTCAACGGTGATGTGGGCATAATCGAAGAAATCGACCCCTCCGGCGAACTGATTGTCATTCGATTCGATGACCGTACAGCCACTTATACGGCAGACCTGCTCAGCCAACTGGATATGGCCTATGCTATTACAGTACATAAGGCGCAGGGTAGTGAGTACCGTGCGGTGGTGCTGGTATCGGCGCCTGCTGCGCCCAGCCTTTTGGTACGCGGTGTGCTCTATACCGCCATTACCCGTGCCCGAGAATTGCTGGTATTGGTGGGTGACGATGTGATACCCGGCCAGATGGCGGAAAATGATAAGAAGGCGCGGCGCTACAGCGGCCTGCGCCGACGACTGAAGGATATGGGGTGAAAGTATGGGATTTAATGACGCTCTGAACAAAGCATCACACGGTATTCTGGACTTCTTTTTCCCACGTCACTGCCCGTTCTGCGGCGCACCGGTGGGCAAGGAACTGCTATGCGAAAAATGCCGCAAAACATTGCCGTTTACCGGCGAGCAGGCCACGCGTACCGGCACATTTGGCAAGTGTGCGGCTCCGCTGTATTATGAGGGAAATGTACGCGAGGCCATTTTGAAGTATAAATTCAAGGCAAATCTGGGCGGCTTGAGTTGTTTTGGTTCGCTGATGGCGGAATGTGCGGCAGAGCAGTACAGCGGTGCATTTGATGCCATCACATGGGTGCCCGTCAGCAAAAAACGTCTGAAAAAACGCGGCTTTGACCAGACTCGATATCTGACCGGCGCCATGTGTGTTGACTGGCATGTGGCTCCCATCGAAACGCTGTGCAAAGTGATCGATAATCCGCCACAGTCCAAACTGGAATCGGCAGAAGAACGCCGTGCCAATGTGCTGGGCGTATATGAGGCAGTCAACGCAGAGCAGTTCCAAGGCAAGCGACTGCTACTGGTAGATGATATTCTTACCACCGGTGCCACACTGAGTGAATGTGTGCGTGTATTGAAAGAGGCTGGCGCGGCAGAAGTGATGTGCCTGACCCTGGCGATGAGCCGAGGTGAAAAGTGAGGCAGGTATATTTTTCGCCCAATTGACGAAAAATGAAGTATATGTGAGTATATTTTTATGTCAACCGAACGGAAAAGGTGACAAAAGAATGAAGATTCTGTGACGAATTGGAAAAAGCGGGAAAAGACTATTGCAAATTCCTGAAAGCGTTAGTATAATAAAATCTCAGGAACGATCAGATGCTGTGGCATCTGTAACATCATAACTATGTAGATAAAAATGAGGTGCAATTTATGTGTTCTTTGGCAAAAGATATCGGTATTGACCTTGGTACCGCATCGGTACTGGTTTATGTAAAAGGCAAGGGTGTCGTATTGAATGAGCCGTCTGTGGTGGCTATCGATAAGAATACCGGCAAACTGTTGAAGGTCGGTGCTGAGGCGCAGGCTATGCTGGGTCGTACCCCCGGTAATATCGTGGCAATCCGTCCTCTGCGCGAGGGTGTTATTTCCGACTACGATATGACCGAACGTATGCTCAAGGAGTTTATCCACAAGGTGGCAGGCGGCTTCCAGCTGTTTAAGCCCCGTGTCATTATCTGCGTTCCCTCCGGTATTACCGAGGTTGAGGAACGCGCCGTGGTCGATGCAGGCATCCAGGCCGGTGCTCGCCGCGTGTATCTGATTGAGGAGCCCGTGGCTGCTGCAATCGGTGCCGGTATTGATATTGCCAAGCCCGACGGACATATGGTCGTGGATATCGGCGGCGGTACTTCTGATATCGCTGTCATTTCCCTCAGCGGCGTGGTGGAATCTGCTTCCATCAAGGTCGCAGGTGACCAGTTCAATGAGTCTATTGTCAAGTATATGCGCCGCAAGCACAATATCCTCATTGGTGAGCGTACTGCTGAACTGATGAAGATGCAGATTGGCTGCGTCTATCCCAAGGAAGAGGAAGCAACCATCGAAATCAAGGGCCGTTGCCTGATGACCGGCCTGCCCAAGTCGCTGACAGTTACTTCTACCGAAATGATGGAGGCATTTGAAGAGCCTGTGGAGCGTATTCTGGAGGCTGTTCACGGTGTGCTGGAGCGTACGCCCCCTGAACTGGTGGCTGATATCTCCGATAACGGTATTGTCATGACCGGCGGCGGTAGTCTGGTAGACGGCTTTGATAAGCTGATTGAAGCCCGCACGGGTATCCATACTATGGTGGCAGAAGATGCTATCTCCTGCGTGGCAGAGGGTACCGGTAAGAGTCTGGATTCTCTCAACGATATGCAGGACGGTACGGTCAATCTGAGCCGTCGTAAGCAAATGAACTAATGTGTAAAAGCGGACAGTATCCATCTGTCTGCTTTTTCATATATCCCATAATTTGATGGACTTTTCATCAATTGATACCGTACAATAAAGCCCGTCAAACGCGATGCTTGGAAAAAAGAAGGAGGAAATAACCATGAAATTTTCCAGCAAAGTCCAGAAATGTGGTCTGTCCCCCATGCGTAAATTCCATCCCTTTGCCGTAGCTGCTGAGAAGAAAGGGAAGAAAATTTACCATTTGAACATCGGACAGCCCGATATTGAAACGCCGAAAGCATATTTCGAGGCCGTCAAACATTTTGACCTGCCGGTTCTGGAATATGCACCCTCACCCGGCATGCCGGTACTGATCGACGCGATTCAGAAGTACTACGACAAACTGGATATGCACTTTGAGAAGGACGAGATCCTGATTACCGTCGGCGGCAGTGAGGCGCTGCAGATCGTGCTGCAGTGTATTCTGGACGATGGTGACGAGATTCTGATTCCCGAGCCGTTTTATCCCAACTACAACACAATGGTCAAAACCTGCGGCGCAACCATTCACCCCGTACCTACCACGCCCGAGGAAGGCTATCACTATGCGGATCGTGCCAAGATCGAGGCGGAGATCAACGAACATACCCGCGCCATTATGTGTACCAATCCCGGTAATCCCACCGGCTGCGTGCTGACACCGGAAGAGATGCGTCTGATGGTGGATATTGCCAAGGAGCATGATCTCTTCATCATTGGTGATGAAGCCTACCGTGAATTTGTTTATGCCGGTGAGCCGCTGCAGTCCTTGGGTGAGTTTGCCGATGCGGCAGATAATGTTATCGTCATTGATACGGTGTCCAAGCGTTTCTCTGCGTGCGGCGCTCGTGTGGGTTGTATTCTGACCCGCAACCACGAACTGCTGGCGCAGGCCATGAAGTATTGTCAGGCCCGACTGTCTGTGGCCACATTGGATCAGATTGCCTCTGCGGCACTCTATGATGTGGGCCCGGAGTACTTTGCCGCCGTCCGCGAAGAGTACAAACGCCGCCGTGATACGGTCATGCGTAAGTTGGAAGCAATCCCCGGTGTGATCTGCAAGTGTCCTAAGGGCGCATTCTATCTGATGGCCGCCCTGCCCGTAGATGATGCCGACAAGTTCCAGCAGTGGCTGCTGGAGGAGTTTGACGATAACGGCGACACCGTGATGTTTGCACCCGGTGAGCCGTTCTACGGCACACCCGGCAAGGGCAAGAACGAGATCCGCATTGCTTATGTCCTCAAACAGCAGGATCTGGAGCGTGCTATGGATCTGTTGGCACTGGGTATTGAGGCCTATAATAAGCGCTGAAAACTGAATCGGAAAAGGCGGCCATAAGGCCGCCTTTTTTCTTGCAAAAATCCAGAAATTTGGGTAAAATATAGGGTAAGAGTAAACACAGCAAAGGAGATTGACCGATGTTTGAAGGATATACGCAGGAAACCGTGGATTTTATGTGGGGGATTCGTTTCAATAATGAGCGCAGTTGGTTTTTGCCCCGTAAGGAGATTTACCAGCGCACCTTATTGGAACCAACCAAGGCATTAGCCAATCAGGTTTATGAGGCGGTACATGAGATGCTACCCGATGAGCCACTGATGGTGAAGGTGTCGCGTATTTACCGCGATGCTCGCCGCCTGCACGGCAACGGCCCATATAAAGATCACTTGTGGTTCTGTATTCGCACCGGCGATCAGGATTGGACGGGACGGCCTACGTTCTGGTTTGAGATCGCGCCGGATTACTATAGTTACGGTTTAGGCTTCTGGAGTCCCAAAGCCACGTTGATGGAGCATTACCGCAAGCGGATTGATGCCCATCCTGAGGAACTTGCCAAACTGGTGCGTGTATTTAATAAGCAGGATGTGTTCACCTTAGATGGTGCGGAATATGCCCGCTCCAAGGGTCAGACTACAAAACTTTTGCAGCCGTGGTATAACAGAAAATCCATTGCCCTGCGGTATGAATGTTCCCCGCTGGACGAGAGAATTTTTTCGTCAGAACTGGCTAACGACCTGATTGAAGGATTTCGTACGTTGGTGCCATTTTACCGCTACTTTGCGGAACTGTGTAATTCTCTGGCGGAATAAAACCGCGGGACATATCGCCGCATTTGAATCGCTATGAAAAGGACTTGCCGGAAGGCAAGTCCTTTTTACTTGTAAATATGATTGCTTATCGGCAAAACTGGCAAAAACGTGCACAAAAATTTGTGAATATTGCGGCGGGAGGAAATGCTATTATTTCTTGCTGAATGAGCAGAAATATAATATAATGAAAAAAATTCTATGCAAATGAGGTAACAACATGAGCCGTATCAGCAAAGAGAATTATTATCTGGACATCGCGCAGACTGTTTTGGAGCGTGCTACCTGCCTGCGCCGTGTATATGGCGCCATTATTGTCAAGAACGATGAAATCATTTCCACCGGTTATAACGGTGCACCCCGCGGACGTAAGAACTGCGTGGATATGGGTTATTGTACCCGCGAGGCTATGCAGATTCCCCGCGGTGAACGCTACGAACTGTGCCGCAGTGTCCATGCCGAGGCCAATGCCATCATCTCAGCTGCACGACGCGATATCGTGGGCGGTACGCTGTATCTGGTGGGTCGCAACGCGCAGACCGGTGAACTGCTGCACGATGCGACTTCCTGTTCCATGTGTCGTCGTCTGGTTATCAACTCCGGCCTCGAGAAGGTAGTTATCCGCAAGACCGAAGACGAATTTGAAATGGTAGATGTGCAGGATTGGGTCAACGAGGACGATTTTGCTGTTGCGGATAAATGAGCGTGTTCGGCGTGGCGCTGCAGCAAGCTGGACAATATGAACGACGAGAAAATCATGACCGAATAAGAAAAAATAAGAAAAAAACTCGCCTTTTAAGGCGAGTTTTTTGCTGCTGTCATTCACTTGTCACGGTTGTTCAGTTTACCTAAGTAGCGGTAAATACTGGCCTCGCTGCTATGTAACTCCTTTGCCACATAACTGACAGAACCCTTGAGCAGGAACACGCCCTTGCGGTTGAGAGTATCCATAATATCCATCTTTTCGTCCTGCGTCAGACGATCTACGCTGACCGGGTAGTTATTGATCACATTGGATACGATACTGGCAGTAGCGCCGGCAATAGAGGTAGGAACCGGCATTTCAGCATTTGCCTCAGCATCTTCGGCAATCAGACGTGTGCCACTGGGCACACCGGGCACCAACGCACCACCGCACAGATCCATAATTTTAGCAGACAGTTCCTCGTAACGGCTGGCATCGAAGTTGATACACAGAAGACCTGCCAGTTCACCGTTGCGGCCCTTAATGAACATGGAATTGGAGCACATCTTTTTACCGTTGGCGGAAACAGTTTCAAAGCGAAGAACGTAGTCCTTGGTTTCGTATAAGCGGCTCGCTACGAATTCCAACATTTTATTGCTTAGCGGTGAACCAAGGTGACGACCGGTCAATTCACCATTGGAAATTGCGATGATTTCATTGGAGTCATCATTTAATTCGTGTAATGCAACCTCGTAATCCTGGCCCAAAATATGACCCAGAAAATCCACAAGAAGTGAATAGTGGCGTCTCATTTCCTTTTCCATAAAAAGGACCTCCTCATATTTGCTCAGGTGATCTGTGGGGAATAAAGACCAATTTGCACCACTTAATGCCCATGTAATGCAAATTATCTCACATATACCACATATTTTACCATATTATCAATCGAAATGCCACTATTTTTTGAGAAATAGCAAGAAAAAGGGAAGTGCCCTCAGACACTTCCTTTTTCGACAATTTTTTTAGAAATCAGCGTTGCCGACGGTACGGGGATGCAGTTCCACGTCGCGGATATTGCTCACGCCCGTCAGGTACATCACCATGCGCTCGAAGCCCAGTCCGAAACCGGCGTGGCGGCAGGAGCCGTAACGGCGCAGATCACAGTACCACCAGTAATCCTCGGGCTTCATGCCCAGTTCAATGATACGGCTTTCCAGAATATCCAGACGCTCTTCACGCTGGCTGCCGCCGATGATCTCGCCGATACCGGGTACCAGACAGTCGGCTGCGGCAACGGTCTTGCCGTCGTCATTGAGGCGCATATAGAAGGCCTTGATTTCCTTGGGATAGTCGGTGACGAACACGGGGCGCTTGAAGACCTGCTCGGTCAGATAACGCTCATGCTCGGTCTGCAGATCGGTGCCCCACTCGACCTTGTAGTCGAACTTATCGTTGTTCTTCTGCAGGATCTCCACAGCGTCGGTATAGCTGATGCGGCCGAAATCGGAGGAGGCCACATGCTCCAGACGCTCCTTCAGGCCCTTATCTACGAAGCTGTTGAAGAAGTTGATCTCATCGGGGCACTTTTCGAGGACGCGACGGATGATGTGCTTGACCATGGCCTCCATGCACTCCAGATCACCGTTCAGATCGCAGAATGCCATCTCCGGCTCGATCATCCAGAACTCAGCGGCGTGACGCTGGGTGTTGGAGTTCTCAGCACGGAAAGTGGGGCCGAAGGTATACACATCACCGAATGCCATGGCGAAGTTCTCAGCGTTAAGTTGGCCGGACACGGTCAGGCTGGCCTTCTTGCCGAAGAAGTCCTGAGTATAGTCGATGGTGCCATCATCATTACGGGGGATATTGTCCATATCCAGAGTGGTTACCTGGAACATCTCGCCTGCACCCTCACAATCGCTGCCGGTGATAATGGGCGTGTGGACATAGACAAAGCCGCGCTCCTGAAAGAACTCATGCACGGCATAGGCGGCCACGGAGCGCACACGGAAGGTGGCGCTAAAGAGATTGGTACGGGGACGCAGATGCTGAATGGTACGCAGGAATTCCACGCTGTGGCGCTTCTTCTGCAGAGGATAGTCGGGAGTGGACTTGCCCTCAACCTCGATGGAGGAGGCCTTGATCTCCAAAGGCTGCTTTGCCTCGGGGGTCAGCACCACGGTGCCGCGGACGATGAGAGCGGCGCCAACGTTCTGACCGGCGATCTCCTTATAGTTGTCCAGTTCTTCGGCGCTCATGACCACCTGCAGGTTTTTGAAGCAGGAACCGTCATTGAGTTCGATAAAACCGAAGGTCTTCATGTCGCGGATGGTGCGTGCCCAGCCGCAGACGGAAATTTCCTTGCCGCCCAGCGTTTCCTGATCGGCAAAGATGGCTGCAATTTTCATTCTTTCCATATTGATTCACCTTTTCTGTGCATATTTTACCAGAATGAACATATTATAGACCAATTTGTCCGCTTTTACAAGGGGAAATGCAGGTCTTTGCGTTGACATTTTTGCTTTGCCACCGTACAATACCATTGAAAAGTAAAAAGATAGCAGTTTTTGCTATCGTAAAATGCAAAGGATCGAGTGATACAATGAAGGATTTTTTCCTATCTCCTGCAGGCTTGTTGGTGATTTATCTGGTTATCATCAATCTGGTGGCCTTTCTGACCTTCGGGGCTGATAAGCGAAAGGCGAAAAAGGATAAGTGGCGTGTGCGGGAGCGGACATTATTTTTGCTGGCTATTATCGGCGGCAGCGTAGGTGCTTGGGCGGGTATGTATGTTTTCCGCCATAAAACAAAGCACTGGTATTTCTGCGTGGGTATACCGGCGATTCTCGTTTTGCAGATCGCCCTGCCCATCATCATAGCCCGCGTGCTGTAAGGAGGGGACGGCATGATTCGTAAAGCAACTGAACATGACATTGCCGCCATTGCGGCGATCTATGATGCAATTCTCACCCGTGAGGAGCAAAGCCCCATAACTGTAGTAGGCTGGCTGCGTGGCATCTATCCCACGGAGCAGACGGCGCGGGATTCTCTTGCTCTTGGAGAACTGTATGTGATGGAGATGGACGGTCGCATTGTGGCTGCCGCCAAGATCAATCAGGAACAGGTGCCCGAATACGCCAATTGTCCGTGGCAATACGATGCACCGCCCGAAGAGGTGTTGGTAATCCACACGCTGGTGGTGGATCCTGCGATGCAAGGACGCGGTTATGCCACCCGGTTTGTGGGGTATTACGAGGCCATGGCGCAGGAGATGAACTGTCCTTATCTTCGTATGGACACCAACAGTCACAACCTGCCGGCACGCCGGCTCTACCAGCGTCTTGGCTATACCGAGCCGGGTATTGTGGATTGCGTATTCAACGGCATACCCGGTGTACATCTGGTATGTCTGGAAAAGAAAGTATAAATCTGGTATTATGATTCATATCAAAACTGGCGCTTTTGATATGACCAGTTATGTGATACACTACAAAAGCGCCTGTATGGCACATTTTACCGCATGAAAAGGATAGAAACCGATGAAACGCATAGTCAGCATACAAGATATATCCGGACTGGGGCGCTGCTCTCTGACGGTGGCGCTGCCCGTGATCTCCGCTATGGGTGTGGAGTGCGCCATTGTACCCACGGCGGTACTGAGTACCCATACGATATTCAAAAATTATACCTGCGTGGATCTGACGGATCAGATTCTGCCCATTGCCGCCCATTGGAAGAGTCAGAATATACATTTTGATGCCATCTATACCGGCTATCTTGCCTCCAAGGAGCAGGTGAACGATGTGCTGACCTTCTTCGATGAGATGCGCTCGGCAGATACACTGCTGTTTGTGGATCCTGCCATGGCAGACCATGGTAAACTGTACCCTGCCTTTGGCCCGGATTTCCCTGCGGAGATGGCGAAGGTGGTGGCACGGGCAGACGTGACAGTGCCCAATATCACGGAGGCCTGCCTGCTGACCGGCAGCGAGTACCGTGAGAAATATGACGAGGATTATATCAAGACCCTGCTCCGTAAACTTGTGGCATTGGGTGCGAAAAAGGCTATTCTGACCGGTGTGTCTTTCGATGAGGATAAACTGGGTGTTATGGGATATGACGGTAACGATTTTTTCAGTTACTTCAACGACAAGGCGCCTATGGCCTATCATGGCACCGGCGATATTTTCTCTGCCACGGTGGTTGGGGGTCTGATGCGTGGACTGGCACTTGACAAGGCATTGGAACTGGCAGTGGATTACACTTTACAATGTATCCGCGTGACCCGCTCCGACCCCAACGCCACATGGTACGGTGTGGAATTTGAGCGCGCTATCCCCATGCTGTGCGAGCGGCTGAAAGATCAATAATATCATAATCAAAACCCTGCCCGATTGGGCAGGGTTTTTGCTATGCTTAATAGCCGCGGCCGCGTGTAACAATCTCGCGCCAGAGATTGGGGCCGATGGCACCGGTTTCATCAAAACCATACTGCCGTTGCAATGCCCGTACAGCGCGCACGGTGGCGTCGTCATAGGTACCGGTGACGGTGAGTGTGGGGATATCCGGATCGTCACGTGCAATGTTTTGCAGCAGGGTCTGCATATTTGTTACGTTTTCCCCGGTATCGCCCAGTACAAGGTAGCGCCCCGGATAGATGTCGCGGGCGAACTGCTGATAGTCCTCGGGCAGGTCGTTGATGGTCTGATTATAGACATCAAGAAGTCTGTTCCATGTGATGCGGCCCACGATGCCGTCTACCTCCAGACCGTATTGATTCTGGAAAGTGAAAACGGCATCTCGTGTAGCCTCGTCAAAAGTACCGGTAATAGAAATGGGCGGCAGTTCCGGCAGGAAGAAACCTAAGAAAGCGAGGAAATACTGAACTGTCCTCACGGCAGGGCCGGTATCACCGAGCCGCAGGCCTCTTGGAAAGCGACGCTCGGCCTCAGTAATGGTCAGCCCCTCGCTAGTCACCTCGGATAATTGCTTGACACCCGCCCATACCTCCTTGATTTTGTACCATGTGGCCTTGCCGACAATGCCGTCATCCACAAGATTGAATATGCGCTGGAACTGTCGGACGGCATTCTCAGTATTCACATCATAGACTCCGGAAATATCCGCAATAACGGGAATGGCGGGATAGTTTTTGCCGATACGGTTGAGTTGACGCTGCAGCGTCCGCACATCTTCCCCTACCTCACCGCGCTGCAGAGGCACACCGGGATAAGATGGTGTGTTGCGGCCCACCGGTGCGTTGAAGACGATGTCAATGTTGTCGCCATAGTAATACTGCAAAATTTCATAAGGGAGCAGACCTTGCTCGGCTAAGTCAACGCTGCCCCATTGGGACAGGCCGTTGCACTGTACCTGTACTCCATCGCAAAAGTGCGCCGCCAAAGGCTGAATCTGGCCTTGCCGGACAATGTAGTTATTGAAAATCTCGTCAACAATACGGCTGATATTGTCAAACACATCGCCGCCTTCAACATAGGCTTGGTCATATTGGGTGGTGTTGGTTACGTCAAAATCGTAGCCGCGGCTGCGATAATACTCGGTAAAGACACGGTTGAGCGCATAGGAAATCTGCGCCAGAATATTGGCGCGAATGGCATTCTCCGGCCATGTGGGATAGATTTCGTTGGAGGCCACATTTTTGATGTACTCGGTGAAGGGAATCGTCACATTGGGAGCATTCTGATTTGGACGACCTAAATGTACCGTGATGGTGTCGGGTATGGTAGGATACGGCATGGCTCCTCCTTTTCATCGCATATACGGCTCCAGCGCCACGGGGAGAATCGTTTCAATACCATCATACACGGAAATGGCCGTCTGAAACGGTATGTAGGCAGGGTGATAGACCGAAACGATATATTCCGTGTCGCTGCTGCGCGCGGTAGCGGCGGTTTGCGAATAGGATGCGGGCAGAGCGGGTAAAACCATATTGTCGGTAATGCCTGAAATATCTGTCACATTTTTAAACAGTAATCGGGCGGCATCTCCAAAGCGGTGTTGGACTTCGACTCGCGCCTGCGGAACGGGGAATGCACCGTCACCGGTGGTGACCTGCACCTTTAACTCTCCGCGCCCCGGATGGGAGAGGAGAAATTGACGAAAGGCATCATTGGTGTCTGTCTGTGCGGCATTGGACTCGATATTAGTCGATGTATCAAGCATAAAAAATCATCCTTTCTTGTTTTTATATTTTATGCCGGGAGAATGAAGCGGTTACATATGCTTTTTCTTGACCGTATGTGGAATATGGGATATAATAAGTATGATTAACGGAAAATATATTGCCTGAAGACGGAGGCGATGGAATGAAGAAACAGATCGTACACAAATCGGTGGCACCGCTATACGCGGCTGCGGTGGTATGGGTGCTATATGCCCTGCTGTTCCCGCTGCACAAGGTGGTACATTTCCTTGTGGTGATTGCTGCATCGGCATTGGTTGGCATCATTGCCAGACTCATCTGCAAAGATGTGGTGGAGGAAGTCGAAGTGCCTGCAGAGCCGGAAACCACCGGTAACGCGGAACTCGATAAGATGATTGTCGAGTGCAATAACGCCATCGCGGAAATGAAACGGCTGGATGATAACATCAAGGATGAGAAGATTTCGGCGCAGATCGTCCGTTTGGAGGAACTGACGGCAAAGATCATCAATCAGGTGAAGGTGGATCCCACCAAACTGCCGCAGATCCGCAAGTTCATGAATTATTATGTCCCCACCACCTTGAAACTGCTCAATGCCTATGACCGTATGGGCTCGCAGGGTGTGGAAGGTGAGAACATCAGCGGCACGATGACAAAGATCGAGCAGATGATGGGTACCGTAGTCATTGCCTACGAAAAGCAACTGGACAGTCTGTTCGGCTCGGAGGCGTTGGATATTTCTACCGATATTACTGTGCTGGATAACATGATGGCACGTGAAGGTCTGAGCGATGACCCCATTCATCGCTCGCAGCAAGCACAACCCCAAGTACAGACAGATGAGGAACCCGAATCCAGCGGCATTACGCTGGAACTGTGATAAAAAATAAGAAAGGATGCACGACCATGACTGATAACAAAATGCCCGAACTGACCCTGGAGCCTACTGCTACCGCAGTTGAAATGCCCGAACTGACCCTGACACCCGAAGCACCTGAGGTGCCTGAGGTGGAAGAAAAGAAAGTGGAGCCCGTTGAGATGGATGACCGTCTGCTGACCGAGGAGGAGAAGAAGGCAGTGGAGGATTTCTCTCATAAGATCGACATCCGTGACACCAATATGATCCTGCAGTACGGTGCTGCCGCACAGAAGAGCGTGGCAGGCTTTTCCGAGAACGCCCTCAACAGTGTGCGTACCAAAGATCTGGGCAGTGTCGGTGAAGAACTGAGCCGTCTGGTTGTGGAGCTGAAGGGCTTCGGCGCCGGTGAAGAGAAAAAGGGTCTGGCCGGCCTTTTCAAGAAGAGCGGTAACCGCATTGAAACCATGAAGGCACAGTACAGCAAGGTCGAGGCCAATGTGGATAAGATCGCTCAGAGTCTGGAAAATCATCAGATCACCCTGCTCAAGGATGTGGCTATGTTTGACCAGATGTATGAGTTGAATCTGAAGTATTACAAGGAACTGACCATGTACATCCTCGCCGGTAAGAAGCGTCTGGAAGAAGTGCGCAACGGCGAACTGGAAGAGCTGCGCAAGAAGGCTGAGCAGTCCGGTTTGGCAGAAGATGCTCAGGCATACAATGATCTGGCCAATCTGTGCAACCGTTTTGAGAAGAAGATCCACGATCTGGAACTGACCCGCGTGGTGTCCGTGCAGATGGGCCCCCAGACCCGCCTGCTGCAGAATAACGACACTCTGATGATTGAGAAGATCCAGTCCTCTCTGGTCAACACCATTCCTCTGTGGAAGAGCCAGATGGTGCTGGCACTGGGTATGGAGCACAGCCGTCAGGCCACTGCCGCACAGAGCGCCGTCACCGAGAGGACCAACGAACTGCTCAAGAAGAACGCAGAGACACTGAAGATGGGTACCGTTGCCGCAGCCAAGGAGGCTGAGCGCAGCATTATCGATATCGAAACCCTGCAGCATACCAACGAGCAGTTGATCTCCTCTCTGGATGAGGTGATGAATATCCAGCGCGAGGGTGCTGCCAAGCGCAAGGCCGCTGAGGCTGAACTGGGCCGCATTGAAGGCGAGTTGAAGCAGAAACTGTTGGAACTGCGCGGCTGATCTCAAATACATCCCGCAGAAGGGAGTTACTTGTATGAAATTTTTCCGAAATCGTGCGGTAGCGTGGGCGATACTGGTGCTGGCCATTGCCGCATCATGCCTGTGGGGACTGCACAAAAAGCCGGCTGACGTGCCGAAGGTCAGTTACTACAACTGGATCAGCGATAATGCAAAACTGCTGAACAACGACACAGTGCAGACCATTGAGCAGTATAACAGCTCCTGGGACGGTAAGTATCGTGCTATTGTTGCTGTAGCGTCGGTGGATCATATCCGCGGTTGGAAGGACAAGAAGTTCTGTGCGGAACTTGGCGGCGATTGGGGACTTGGCCCCAATGATATGCTGCTGTTACTGGTGAAAAACGGTGATTACTATATAGCTTGTGGCGATAATATTATCGGTAACGACAAAAAAAACATAAAGCCAGCCATGACGGACACCCAGCAGTCGAAGCTGCAAAGTGCCATCGAGCCGTACTACTACAAAGGCGATTTTAACAGCGCTGTGACTGCGTTCTTCCGTCAGGCGGACATTGTTTATGCCCAGATGAACAGCAGCAATTTATCCCAGACCTATGATGCTACCAAACAATGGCCGGAAAAGCATTATTCTTCGTCTCTGCATATTGGCGGCGTGATTTTGCTGATCGTGGCAATTTTGGTGATCTGGATATTGCTGGACCGCGTGCGCTATAATCGCTATCAGCGGCGCAGCACCTATGTGGTGGGCGGTCCCCGTACGGTGTACTACCCCGTATTCTGGGGCAGACGGCGTGTAGCGCCTCCTCCGCATTATACACCGACTCCGCATACCACACCGCGTCCCACCTCGCATCATAGCACATCATACCGTGCACCTGCGGCACACCGTACTACCGGTACTCGCGGTAGTTTCGGCAGCGGAAGTTCCCGCACCGGTACTTCTCATACCAGTCGGCCTTCCGGCGGATTCAGCGGCAAGGGATTCGGTGGCGGAAAACACAGATAAGTATAAAAATGACCACCCGAGTTTCGGGTGGTCATTTTTTCAGGATTCCATATTTTTACCGAGAAAGCCGGCTACAGTCTGCGCCAGTTTGTATTCACTTTCACCGGCCTGACGGCGGGAGTCAGAGAGAAAGAGAACGGCCCCCAACACATCGCCGGCACATATAATAGGTGCAGCCACGGCAACCGTAAACTTATCATTGCCGTCTGTAGCAAATACCAGATGCGATTCACCATTGAAGAGGTAGATGTCACGGTGCTCCATGATTTTTTCCAGATCTTCGGAAATCTGTTTGCCTAATAATTCCCGCTTACCCGATCCGGCGATAGCAATCATGCTGTCACGGTCGGTAATGGCAGCGGTGAAATCGGTGTTGTGATTGAGTGTGTCACAAAACTGCGCGGCAAATTCCTCCAATCCGCCGATGAGCGAGTATTTTTTAAAAATAACCTCGCCGTCACGTGTAGTATAGATTTCCAGCGGGTCACCCTCGCGAATACGCATGGTGCGACGGATTTCTTTGGGAATCACCACGCGTCCCAAATCGTCAATGCGGCGCACAATACCAGTTGCTTTCATATATCAAATTCCTCCGGTCATAGCAAATTTTACATTGATAGTATCCGCAGTAGAAGTTTGAATATGCAGGATAACGCGTGTGCTATTTTTTGGTAATGAAAACAATGGACGTAAACAGATGAAACTTGACTTGTATATGATATGCAACGTATAATATAATGAATGAAAAAGAGGTGAGGCGTCATGGCAATTTTACTTACCGGCGGAACCGGATATATCGGTTCCCACACAGCGGTGGAACTGCTCAATAGCGGGTATGATGTAATTATCGCGGATGATCTGTCTAACAGCCGGGCCTCGGTCATTGATCGACTGGAGAAAATAACGGGTAAGTGTCCGACCTTTTATCAGGCAGATGTAGCGGATGCCACGGCGCTGAACATGATATTTGATAAGCATGATATTGATGCCGTTATCCATTTTGCCGGGTTTAAGGCGGTGGGGGAATCCGTCCAAAAGCCGATGGCGTATTATCGCAATAACATTGACACCACCTTAACTCTTCTGGAAGTGATGGCCAAGCACGGCGTAAAACGCATGATTTTCAGTTCATCCGCTACAGTTTACGGTCAGTCGGAGGCTGTTCCGTTTACAGAGGAAACACCTTGCCTTGGTTGCACCAACCCCTATGGTTGGACAAAATATATGATCGAGCAGATTCTGCGTGATGCGGCAACGGCGGATCGGGAGATGTCGGTGGTGCTGCTGCGCTACTTCAACCCCATCGGCGCCCATGAGTCTGGCATGATCGGAGAAAAGCCAAACGGTATCCCCAATAATCTGATGCCCTACGTGGCACAGGTAGCGGCCGGAATCCGTGACCATCTGAGCGTGTTTGGCGATGACTACCCCACACATGACGGTACGGGCATGCGTGATTATATCCATGTGGTAGATCTGGCGAAAGGCCACATGGCGGCCTTGGCATACAGCGTGGCGCACGAGGGCTGTGAGGTATTCAATCTGGGTACCGGCATTGGCTATAGTGTACTGGATCTGGTGAAGGCTTTTGAAAAAGCGAACGGTGTGAAGATCCCCTACGAAATAGCACCGCGCAGGGCCGGTGATATTGCTACTTGTTATGCCAGTACAGAAAAGGCCGAACGAATATTGCATTGGCGTGCGGAAAAGTCGCTGGAAGATATGTGCCGGGATTCCTGGCGCTGGCAGCAGAGCGAATGGGCAAAATGCGAATAAAACAAAGGAGATTCACTTGAGTGAATCTCCTTTGTTTTTCGTGTCGTGATATCGGCAAATACCGCGGTATATCAACCACCCTATTCCGCTGACAAGCAGTGTCAGTGCAAATACCAGCAGAGCAAATCGGTAGTCCTTGGTGCCCAACGCATCGCCACCCACTGTGGACGTGAGGATAGAGGGAATGCGGCCAACGGTGCAGATCAGCAGCCATTTGCTAAAACGCAGATCAGTCAGACCTGCAAAATAGCACAGAAGGTCTTTCGGCGTACCGGGGACAGTAAAAATCAGCCAGAACAGCGCGTCGCGTTTGGGCGAACTTTGCAGAAAGCGTAAGGAACGCAGTTTTTCAGCAGGGAAGAAGACCTCCACCAGTGCTGTGCCCCAACGGCGTACAAGAAGGAATACCAGAATACTGCCAAGTGCTGCACCCAGCAGGCACAGAACGCTGCCCCATGCGGCGCCGAAGGCGTATCCGCCGCTGATCTCCAACGGCTCACCGGGAATGATGGCTACGATAACCTGTAATATGACCATGCCCACATAGGCGACCTTGCCCCAGAGGCCGTGAGCGTTTACCCACGCCCGGAACAGTTCCGGTTGACGGGCAAAACGCAGCATTGGTCGCCCTGCAAACCAACCTACGGCTGCGCTGAACAGTATGAAGATGGCAATGGCAGCCCCGCCGATTACTTTTTTCTGTTTTGGTGTAAAGGAATGCTTGTCCATAGTTTGTGCCTTTCTCTGTCATACAGATAGCATAACACATCGTGATGACGAGAGTTTGAACAAAGAATAAAGTTTTTCTGACATAAGAAACCCCGTCAAGTACCTGACTTGACGGGGTAATTGTATCAACGGATACCTGCGATAAAGCAGGTAGGATCTTCGGCAAGTTTCTTCTTAGCCCAGCGAATCATTTCATAAGAACTGACAGCGGAAGTGATCACGCCACCGTCCCAACGATCCACGGTGATGCTATCAAGCCAACTATCGGCCACTGCGGTGCGCACGTAGTAGGGGTGCGACACGGCATCTTCCAAAGCGGTGGGCACCATGGCATCGGCATAGAATGCCTTCTGACCGGCGATGATATCCAGACAATCCTGCACCACATTGGAGGCAGTGGGGAAACGACCGGCACCCTGACCAAAGAAACTCTGGCGGCCAATCTTCTCGGCAGTATAACTGATGAGGTTATAGTTGGTAGGAACGGCTGCTTCCAGATCATGCGCATCAACCAGAGTCGGTTCAATCATGGCGCAGACCTTGTCGCCGCATTTTTGAGCGGTGGCCAGCATCTTGCAGACAAAGCCGTGGTTCTGGAAGGTGGCAATGTCGCCGTCTGTGACAGAGCGGATACCAAAGGTGGGAATACTCTCCTCGTCCAGCACTGCGTTAAAAGCAATGTTGGCGGAGATAGTCAGTTTGCGGCGGATATCGTCGCCGTCGATGTCAGCACTGGGGTCGGCCTCAGCATAACCCAGTTCCTGAGCCTTTTTCAAAATGGCAGGAAAACTGACGGGAGAGGTGTGCATGGCGTCCATGATGAAGTTGGTGGTACCGTTCATAATACCGCCCACTTCCATAATATTGTCCAGACGCTTGCAGCGCTCCAGATTCACCAGCCAGGGGATACCGCCGCCGACTGCAGCCGTGCAGCGCAGTGCCACACCGTTTTCCTTGGCAAGTGCAGTCAACTCTGTGTAGTAGGCAGCAATCAGCGCCTTGTTGGCGGTGACTACGTTCTTCTTGGCCTGCAGAGCAGCGCTGACATATTCATAGGCGGGATGCAGACCGCCCATGACCTCCACCACGGTATCAATGGCGGAATCGTTCAGAATGTCATTAAAATCGCGGGTGGCAATGGCTGCAATCTCTGCAATGTCACGGCGCACCAGCACGCGCGCTACATTCAGATCTGTACGATCCTTAGCCCATTCGTATACGCCGCCGCCGACGACACCAAAACCTAATAAACCGATATTCATAAAAATAAGCCTCCTTATTTAGTAGTTGCAATTTTATAGCGTTTGCTGACGCTGTGGAATGTATACTGGCACATGAGGAAAGTAGCGACCAACGGGTTATAGCCCACATAGCGGTAAGAGCGATAGAGCATTTTGGCTGATTTCAGCCGATTGCCGGACTTGGAGTTCGGCGTGAAGCGATAGATCAGCAGGGGCTCATTGACACCATACGCGCAGGGATACTGCTTGAGAATGGTCAGCCATGCAGAATAATCTTCGTGCATTTTGTCGTGTCCCATTTTGACCTGCTCCATCACGTCTTTGCGTACCATTACAGAGGAGCAGGACAGCAGGTTGCGCCGCAAAAGCATTTGATAGGTCATCTGTTCCTCGGCAGGCATGACATAGTGCAGCGGCTGGTTATCAAAAGTGATAAAGCCGGAAGCTGTGTAGAACAGCACGCCGTCGGGGTGCTGCGACATCAGCGCCATCTGTTTTTCCAGTTTATCTTCGCGCCAAAGATCGTCGCTGTCCAAAAAGGCGATCCATTCGCCCTTGGCTTGCGAAATGGCATAGTTACGCGTATAGGATACGCCGCGGTTTTCCTCGTTTTCCAGAAAGATAATGCGTTCGTCTTCTGACGCCAATCGCCGCACGATCGATGCAGTATCGTCCTTGGAGCAGTCGTTCACCACCAGCAGTTCCCAGTCAGTATAGGTCTGGCGGAGTACGGAGGTGATCGCCGCCTCAATGTAGGGTGCTGCATTATAGGCAGGCATAACGACACTGACAGTAGGCATAGAAATATTCCTCCCAGAAGAATTAAAAAGGCAAGTGAGTGAGATCGCGGTAGATCAGATTGCCGAAGGCTTTCTTGCCCTTGGTGGTGAGTTTTGCCAGAGAAACGGCAGGATTCAGCAGGCGGGTCAGCGGCAGTTTTCTGCCGTTTTGCGCTGCGATATCTGCAATCATGCGGCAGGTGCAGACGTAATCTGCCTCCTGCGGAAAGAAGATGCCACTCTCACGGCAATCTATCAGATTCTTCACATAGGCGCAAAGCGTGGTAATAGATACCATGCTGCGCTGGTTGGTATAGTCAGGGCAGAACGGTGCGATCTTTGCCAGTTTTACAAGCGCCTGATAGTTGCCCTTGCAGCCGTCACCGTAGACCATAGGCGGGCGCAACACGGACACAGCAAAGTGCTCGTCGCACAGAGCAGCGATCTGCGTTTCCGCCTGCCACTTGGACTTGCCGTAGTTGGAGTTGGGATTGGGCATGGTGTCGGCGGTAATGATGCCCTCAACCATACCGTAAATGCTCATGGAACTCAGAAAGACAAAATGCTTTACACCGGATTCTTTAGCCTTTTGCGCGGTTTCTACGGCCAGATCACGGTTGACTTCATAGTAGAGATGGGCATTTTCCGCCGTTTCCTTGATATGGGCAATGCCGGCTACATGGAATACCGCGTCATAGGCAGAAAAGTCCGTATGGCGCCAGTTATCGCCGATCATATCCACGGTGTCCACATGATAGTTCTGGGGCCACTGCTGCATATAGGCGGCAAAAGAAGTGCCAATGTAACTGCCTGCGCCGGTAATTAAAATATTAATCATGTTTTTCCGCCTCGTTTTGGTTGAGTTGGCCGGTACCGCCCTCGACAACACCCTCGTGTTTCAGGACTTTGCCGATTGTGCCGAAAAAGCACTTGCAGTCAAACAGAAAACTCAATTTATCCACATATTCGCCGTCCAGTTTTGCCTTGACGGGGATCTCCAGTTCATCGCGCCCATTGATCTGCGCCCAACCGGTCAGACCGGGCCGCACATCGTTGGCACCGTATTTATCGCGCTCTGCAATCAGATCAAACTGATTCCATAATGCCGGGCGGGGGCCGATAATGGCCATCTTGCCGCTCCAGATCTGGAAAAGCTGGGGTAATTCGTCCAGTGAGGTCTTGCGCAGGAAGTGCCCTACACGTGTGATGTACTGCTCGGGGTTAGAGAGCAGGTGAGTGGGCATATCGTGAGGCGTGTCCACTTTCATCGTGCGGAATTTCATGATGGGGAAGTGGGTTTTGTGAATACCCACACGTTTCTGACGGAAAAAGACCGGACCGGGGTCATCGACCTTAATGGCAATGACCAAAGCCAGAAAAAACGGAGAGAGAACAACGATACCGATCGAAGATAGAATGAAATCGATCAGCCGTTTTAAGAAACGAGAATACATATCAATTACTCCAATTTGCTGAAAATCAGGACTCCGACTGGGGATGATAGGTGGGGACAATGTCGGCAACAAGGTCTTTGATATTATCCGCATTTTCCGCGCAGGCGACTTCCAGACCCTTGAGCTGTAAGACGAACTGCTTGTCATCCATCTCTATGGGCTTGCCGATGTGAATAAGCTTGTTGGCTGTTTCCTGCAGACCTTCTTCGCCCATCAGCAGTTCCTCATACAACTTTTCGCCGGGACGCAGACCGGTGTAGATAATGGGGATATCCACATCCGGCTCAAAACCGGACAGATGGATCAGCTTGCGAGCCATGTCGTCAATCTTGACCGGCTGTCCCATATCCAAGACGAAAATTTCGCCGCCCTTGGCGTAGTAACCGGCCTGCAAGACCAGCGATACTGCCTCGGGAATGGTCATAAAGAATCGTGTGATTTCAGGGTGGGTAACCGTGACGGGGCCACCCTCGGCGATCTGCTTTTCGAACAGAGGCACCACACTGCCGTTACTGCCTAACACGTTACCAAAACGCACGGCCACAAATTCCGTACCGCCGCGACGGCTCATCATCTGTACCACCATTTCGCAAAGACGTTTGGAGGCCCCCATGATATTGGTGGGGTTGACGGCCTTGTCGGTGGAAATCAGCACGAACTTCTTCACACCGAATTCGCGGGCAGCGTGTGCCATTTTGTAGGTGCCGAAGACGTTGTTCTTAATGGCCTCGTTGGGACTGTCTTCCATCAGAGGTACGTGTTTATGGGCGGCGGCATGGAAGACCAGTTCGGGGTGGTAATCTCCCAGAATGTCATCCAGACGCTTGGGATCTCGCACAGAGCCGATTAACACAACCAGATTGAGATCAGGGTAGATGCGTGTCAGTTCCATCTGAATGGCGTAAGCGTTATTTTCGTAGATATCAAAAATGATCAGTTGCTTGGGATTGCTCTTGGCAATCTGACGGCATAATT
>JAZLIB010000121.1:0-2195 GCA_045617185.1 Vescimonas sp. | reverse complement strand
ACGGTCGTCATTATGCCCAGATAAACCGGCCGTTTGAACACCGCAAACCGACCGATTGAAAAACGCAATCCGGCCGTTCTAAAACCGCCAGCCGGCCGTTGAAAACCGCATCAGCGGCCGCTGGTCTCCGCAGAATGCAGATTTATTAATAGAGGTGATTATGCTCTCTACTCTACAGAGTGAGCATTTGCCGAATGATGCACTGGTACAGCACCAACAAGCAAACATAGCCTGATTACAACAAAAGGTTGGTCTGCATATGGTCTCACATTAACTACTCAAGTTTACATATCAGACCAATCAAGCATCTAAGCAACGACATATATTATTCAATGCAGAATGGAGCGCTGAATATGAAAATGAACCTTACAAAGCGCAATCTCGAAATGCGTAATTTCTTTAATTCGCATGCTTCAAATAATGACTTTGATGAAAATCACGCTCCGCTAATGTTTGCGAAAGAGGCGATTATAGAACATTTGCCCGAAGGGATAACACGTGTGCTGGATTTGGGTGCAGGAACTGGGATGGAGTTGATCCCGTTTTTCAAACGTTTCCCGAATGCATCTGTTACAGCCATCGATATTGCAGAGAAGATGCTGGATCTTCTGCATCGCCGCCCATTTGCAGATAATGTTGAAATAATCTGCGGTGATTTTTTCCAAGTCGAATTCGGCACCAGTTATGACGCTGTTATATCTTCGTCTGCTTTGCACCACTTCCAGGCAGAACCGAAACTGCAATTGTATATAAAAATCTATAACAGCCTAAAAGCGGGCGGTCTGTTCGTCAACTCCGACTATATTTTTACAACAAAAGAAGAAGAAGATGAAAGATTTCAGGAATTCTTTACGAACGGTGCAAACTGGGTACATTGTGACACACCGCTCTGCGCTGCAAGCGAGAGAAAGTTACTCGAGGAAGCGGGGTTCGTCAATATCTCAGTAGCTGATCTACATGATGAGAATAAGAAGTATAAATTAATCAGCGCACAAAAATAGAAAGATTTCAGAATGTCACACACTATCTGCTAATAAACAACGCTTTGAACGAGATGGTTGAAATGAACTAATAGCCAAAAATAAAAAAGCGGGAGGATGGGTCGTTATTTACGACTTATCCTCCCGCTATATTATTCGGTATTCCGACTGTACTCCCCCGATACCCATCCAACCTGCGTCCCCACTTTTACCGCATTCCATCCGTTCCCCGCGGTGGCAATGTACTCAAGTACTTCGCCGGTACTCACCTCTTTAATGATCTCATACTCGGTACCGTTTCCCACCCGAACGTTGACAGTACCGCCGTTTTTCGTGACGATTTCAACGGTTGGGCCTTCAATCTTCTCAACTTTCCCCGCTTCTTTTTCGCTCTCCCCCATCATCTTCTCATGTGTGACGGCATCATATACGCCTGTGGCTTCCAGTCCGTTGTCCGTCTGGAACTTCATGACCGCTGCCTGGGTATCGGAACCGAAGTCCCCATCGATGCCATACTTGCCGAGATCATAACCGAGGCCATGAAGAAGGGTCTGCATCTCCTTCACGTCTCCCCCGGTGATTCCCTTACGCAGCTCTCTTTCCCCTAAACTGAAGGTCTTTATAAGGGCACCTTCGCCGTAATCGATCCAGGGCAGCCGATACCAGTGTGTCCACTTGCGACCGGAGAGCTTCGTGCGTACACAGCCGTAGTTGAACCCGCGCCATTCGATCACGTACCCGTCGCCGACATAATACCCCACATGCCCGTCAAAACGAACGGCAATGCCGGGTACATCGGGGATCGTGCCGATAGCACCCCATTCAGTGCCTTTCTTTTTCGCCCAGTCGAACATACCATTGGCACTCTTGTCGGGCACCTCGGTTTTCTTTTTTCCGTTGTTCCAGGCATAGCCCTTGCAGGCTCCAACACAGTCCGCACAGGTCTTGCCCGCGGCGATGTCTGCCTTATACCGAGCGGTGCGGACGCTGCCATAGTGGCTGGGGTACTGCTTGGACTTGGAGTTCAGAAGGGACTGCGTGCATTTGAACGCGCAGGTTCCATACCAGTAGGGCTGACCCAGCATCGACTGACACCAGGCTACGAAGTGTTCCGCTGTAAAGGGTGTATCAATTCTGCTCATCGGTTTCCTCCTTTTCGGTCTCTGTCTTCTCTTCACGGTTGTGCAGCTGGGTGAGGATATCCTTCAGTTTGGC
>JAZLIB010000120.1:0-9629 GCA_045617185.1 Vescimonas sp. | reverse complement strand
CACGCCGTTATCGTATTCCAGCTCCAGACTCGCCTGCAAGTAGGTCAGTTCCTTAACCGGGCGCTTGGCCTCATAGCAATCCAGTACACGAAGTCCCGCTGGCATGCCCTCATTCAGCTTATCGGCAATCCCCTTTCCATCAGTTTCCTGTGTTACCTCAAAGTCCAGCAGTTCACATTCGCTGCTCTGCCCTACCGGCAGGGGCAGGACGATAGAAATGATAGGGTGTGGGTGATAACCCTGAGAGTGCTTGATTTCCAGCTCTGTGCGGGGAAAGGCACGCTGGAAAGTGCGCAGCAGATCCAGATGAGAGATATAGGACGCCTGCGCCTCCTTAATAAATAACAAACGCAGTTTAGACATCGCACTTCCCTCCTACCAGTCGATTAGCGCCGCAGCCATTGCAATGGGTGCGGCAATCAGGCGTGGTGACGCTCTCATAAGCTCTCTCACGCTCACGCCACAGATAGCTTTCCGTCACGCCGCTGGAAATCATGCTCCAAGGCATGACCTCGTCCTTTTCACGGACACGGTTGGCGTAGAAATGGGGATCAATGCCACATTGGGCAAAGGCGTCCATCCAACGCTGTAGAGAGAAATACTCCTCCCACGCATCCAGTTTGGATCCCATGCGCCATGCCGTTTCCAGTACCTTGCCCAATCTTCTGTCACCACGAGCCAGCACGGCCTCCATGAAACTGGTTTCGCCATCATGCCAGTTGTAGGTCACGGTCTTGGTAGTCATGGCCTCACGCAGCAATTTTACGCGGCGCTCATACTCCTCGCGGGAGATCTGCGGCTCCCACTGGAACGCCGTATGGGGCTTGGGGACAAAATAGGAAGTGGATACGGTGATACGCACACCGCGGTTTTTATTAGTGGAACTTTCACGCCATGCATGCATCACGCGGGCCGCCACATCGGCGATACCGAGGACGTCCTCGTCTGTCTCCGTGGGCAAACCCAGCATAAAGTAGAGTTTTACCGCATTGTAGCCACCGGCAAAAGCAGTCTTGCAGGATTCCAGCAGAGCGTCCAAGGTGACATTCTTATTGATCACATCGCGCAGACGCTGGGTACCCGCCTCGGGGGCAAAGGTCAGGCCGGACTTGCGACCCTTTGCCAGACGCTGCATCAGATTCATAGAGAAGTTATCGGCACGCAGACTGGGCAGGGACAGATTCACATGGCGCTGAGCGCAGAAATCCTCCAAATCATCGCAAAGAGAAGTCAATTCGGGATAGTCGCTGGTACTTAAGGAAGAAAGCGTCATCTCCTGATAGCCGGAATCGTTGCAGGAATCTACGCCGTACTGCGCGCACAGATCACGACTGCGGTTACGCACCGGACGATACACATAACCCGCCTGACAGAAACGGCAGCCGCGGATACAACCGCGGAACAGTTCCAGCATCACACGGTCCTGCACGATCTCCGTAGAGGGGACAATGGTCTTTACCGGGAAATAAGATTTATCCATATCATGGACAATACGCTTGGTCACCGTCTTAGGAGCACCATCATGAGGGATAATTTCCTTCACCGTGCCGTCTTCGTGGTAGTTAACTTCGTAAAGGCTTGGCACATAAAGGCCGTCAAGCTGAGCTGCTTTACACAAGAACTCATGCTTACTCCAACCCTCGCGCCGTGCCTGACGGTGCAGTTCCACCAGTTCCACGGTGATATCCTCACCCTCACCCAAGCTGACGATGTCAATAAAGTCAGCCAAAGGTTCAGCGTTATACATGGCCGTACCACCGGCAATCACCAAGGGGGTCAATTCGCCGCGCTCGGCACTATGCAGGGGAATACCAGCCAGATCCAGCATATTCAAAATGGCAGGAAACGCCATCTCATAGCCTACAGAGAACGCCACAATATCGTGGTTGGTAATGGGCTCGCCGGACTCCAATGCAAACAAGGGCATACCTGCCTTGCGCATCTCCTCCTCCATGTCGCCCCAAGGGGCAAACACACGCTCGCACCATACGCCATCCATATTGTTCATGACGCCGTAAAGAATCCGCATACCCAGATTGGACATACCGATCTCGTACGTATCAGGGAAACAGAATGCAATGCGCGTGTCCACTTCACTTTTATCTTTCATCACTGCATTATACTCGCCGCCTACATAGCGTGCCGGCTTCTGCACGCGGGGCAAAATGCGTTCCAGTCGTTTATCCACGATGATTCTCCTATCATAAGTTTCTTTCCATAACAACTTATTTTACCTTGTATTCCCTTTTTTGACAAGACCTTTTTCTTGCTTTCTCCCTCCTTCGACACTTGACAGACGTGATACAATAATAAATGAACTTTTCTCGTTTCTGTATCAAACGGGAAAAGTTCATTTTTTGCCTTGGAGGTATCTATGAAAAAGAAATTCAGTACGGAATTGGCCTACGTGTTTGGCATCGTCTTTGTGGCGTTCGGTGTGGTGCTAATGGAAAAGGGTGATCTGGGCATGTCCATGATCGTGGCACCTGCCTACCTTTTCTACCGCTGGCTCTCCCCCACCTGGTCATTCTTCACCTTTGGTATGGCAGAATACTGCTTTCAGGCTGTGTTGCTGGTCGTGATGGCAATTATCCTGCATAAGTTCCGTCTTTCCTATCTATTCTCCTTCGTCACAGCCGTTGTGTACGGTTTCGTGTTGGACGGTTTCATGATGCTGGGTGCCATGTTGCCCGCTGATACTATGTGGCAACGTGTCCTTTACTATGTGCTGGGCATGCTGTTCTGCTCGGCAGGTGTGTCGGCTATGTTCCATACATATATTTCTCCCGAAGTCTATGAACTGTTTGTCAAGGAGGTATCCGCACACTTCCATGTAAACATCAACAAGTTCAAGACCGGCTATGACTGTACCAGCTGCTTCGTGGGTATCGTCATGAGTTTTCTCATTTTCGGCATGTGGCACTTTGAGGGCGTCAAGTTGGGTACCATCTTCTGTGCGCTCATCAACGGCTGGATCATCAGTCGGTTCTCTGCTTTCTATGAAAAGCATTGGACCTTCTACGATCGATTCTCCCTGCGCAAATACTTCATGTAAGACGCAGTCTTTGACGCAGTGAGGTCAACAGCAGCCACAGCGCCATCAGCACAAGAAATACTCCGCCGCCCATACGACAGCCTAAAATAGCAGTCAGGGCAAGCAGTAAGATAGCAGTACCTAATCCGACATCCACCGCTATGCGGTCAGCCATATTGGGCTCAGTACACCACGCGATGCTCAGCCACAGAATACTTCCGCCATCCAGCGGCGCAATGGGCAGCAGGTTGAATGCGCCCAATATAAACTGTGCGCCCGCCAATAAATAGTACAGCGTTCCATAGCGTCCTAAGAAACTTAACAGCAGAGCAAACAGCAGATTCATTGCAGGCCCTGCCAATGTAGCCAGTATTTCACCGCCATAGGACAGACGGCAGTTTGGTGCAATGTGCATCTCCGCACCAAAAGCAGTCACGGTAATGACATCAACTCGTCCACCCAATATACGCAGAACAAGATAGTGTCCCCATTCATGCAGTAACGCCGCCAGTAATAATGCCGCCAGAATTTCCGGCGATGATAACAGCACAAATATCGCCAGTACCGCCACTACCGCAGGCGATACGCGGATCTCCGTCTGCTCAATGGGATACATAATACACCGGATTGAGATAGGTGGTATCCTGCTGCAGTTCAAAATGCAGGTGTGAACCCGTTGCCTGACCGGTAGCGCCTACCTCTGCGATAGGATCGCCTAACTGCACCATTTGTCCGGAGGAGGCTGTAATACATCTGCAATGGGCGTAGAGTGTCGTATAATCGTTTTCGTGCAATAGCGTCACGTATTTTCCTAATTCTGAACTCTCTCCTACCGCGGTCACTTGTCCGTCTGCAAAGGCATGAATCACCGTGCCCTCTTCGGCATCAATGTCCACGCCGTAATGAAATCGCTCTTCACCCGCAATAGGATGAGTGCGGTAGCCAAAGGCAGAGGTCATCTCCCCCTCAATGGGATCGGCATACGGAAAACCCAATACACGCTGCATAAGGAAGACATCTTCCGGCAGATTTTCTGCCGAATAGACGATGTCTTCCTTAACTGTTGTCTGTGCCGCCAGTTCCGCAGGTTCTGCCTGATCTTCGTGCTCCGCTTTGCCGAATACCGCCGTGTAGGCATTCTCAAGTTTATCGGATAAGCCACCCTCGCCGGATACAGCACGGCCAATGGAAGAAAATGCTTCCACAAAATTAGTATCCTCCCCCATGAGTGAAAGCAGTTTTTCGCGGCAGAGCGCCAACGTATCAGGTGCCAACAACTTGACACCCACAACGCTGACAAGGATGACGGTGCTGATAATCAACTGAATCATACGCCGTTTGCCTTTTGGTGACTCCTTTCGTTTTGGCGCTGGTCTTTTTGCGGTTTTGTATTTTGCAGATGTTCGTTCTACACGTCGACCGGTATAATCTCTCTGCGCTGCCATGTTGTCCCCTCCCTTTCGTCCTATGTTTATGCAGGAGCGGATATCGTTATGATGGCGATATTTTTCTCTTGACACAAGCCGAGAAAAACAATATAATAGATTGGCTGACGGGGAGTAGCGCAGTTGGTAGCGCGCTTGGTTCGGGACCAAGAGGCCGGGAGTTCAAGTCTCCTCTCTCCGACCAGAAAAAGAGGGATTCTTCGGAATCTCTCTTTTTTATTTACCTTTTTCAGCATATTTGATATAATACAATACAATATATTTTTGAGGTGATATAGTCCGTGAAGAAGCTATTTACATCTATTCAATTTACCTGGAAGAAAACCATTATATTTGCCATCATCGCCGGCGTATATACCGGCATTATGGCTATGCTTCCATTTGTGCAGAACACATCCTTCTGGGATATTACTTCCACCTTTGAATGGTGGATTCTCTTCGCCATAATTATCATTATGAACAGCACCTCCAACAAAGATGCCGCATTGAAATGCTTCGTCTTCTTTTTGATCAGCCAGCCGCTGGTATATCTTGTGCAGGTACCGTTCTCTGCTATGGGCTTTGGTATTTTTGTCTTTTATAAAGGTTGGTTCATCTGGACACTTTTTACCCCGATTATGGCGTATATCGGATATTATATGAAAAAAGACAACCTATGGGGGTTGCTGATTCTCTCCCCCATGCTGGTATTCTTGGGTGTCCACGCATTCAATTTTCTGAGCCAGACTCTCGCCTACTTCCCCCGCCATCTGCTCAGCTATCTGTTCTGTATTTTTACTTCGTTCCTATATGTTGCCTGTATCTTTACGCACAAGCGTGAACGCAGAATCGGCTTTATTCTTTGCACGTTCATTCTGATTGCCAGTATTGCGGCGAATTTCATACCCGGCTTACAAAAAAGCCGCACCTATGACACCGTGATCAAATACAGCAGTGAAGAACTGTATTTTGATGATACCTATAGCGTATATATGGATGACGAACAATACGGCAACGTGCATATCGAAAAGGAACATATCGGTGACGAGGAAGTATACGGTATCGCCGCAGAATTCAGTGGCACCGGAAAAACTACTCTGGTTTTGGAGGACGACACTCACCGCTATGTGTTTGATCTGGAAATCGGTATAAATACCTATGAATTAAATCAGATTGCGCCGTGATAAAAAACCGCAGCAACAAGTCGTTGCTGCGGTTATCTTTTTCAGATTCCCATGAGATTCTTCGCTTTCAATACGGCGATCACCGTTTTGGCATCCTTGATACCGCCGGAAAGACACATATCCTTCAATTCCGTAAACGGAATATTGGCCACCTTCAAAAACTCATCTTCGTCCGGGTGCTTCTCACCGAAGGTCAGGCCACGCGCCAGAAAGAGATACAGCGTTTCATCATAGCAGCCGGGAGAAGCAATAATTTCACCCATAGGCAGCCAACGCTCCGCCGTAGCCCCTATCTCTTCCAGCAGTTCACGCTTGGCGGTTTCCAGCGGCTCCTCGCCTGCTTCACGTTTGCCGGCGGGAATCTCCCACAATTCACGGGAAAAGGCATAGCGATACTGGCGCACCATGGGTACGCAGAAATTGTCGTCCAGTGCCAGAATACCCACACCGCCGGGATGGCGCACTACTTCACGAACACCGGTTTTACCGTTGGGCAACTCTACTTCATCACGCATGACGCGGATAATGCGTCCGTTGTATATTTCCTCACTTTTCAAGGTCTTTTCCGTTAAATCCATAGTGTTTCTCCTTATTGATTCTCATATATATTATCTTCGGTAACGATCATATCCGCCGAATGGTCGAAACCGTCTATGGATATCTCGTCCAAACATTGTACTGCAAAAGCCGCAACAACGCACGTTGCCTGCGGGCACTTCGGCAAAAAGCGGTCGTAGTAACCGCCGCCATGTCCTAAACGGTGGCAGTTCCGATCAAATGCTACGCAGGGCGCAATCACCAGATCGATTTCCGCAGGGTCGAGCACCTCACCCATGGGTTCACGGATACCGTAACGACCCTGACGCCATGGCGTATCCCGTGATGTCGACACAGCATACATGCTGCCCTTCCCCTCTGTCACCGGAAAGGCCAGCGTCTTACTCTGCTGCCACAGCCATTCGTGCACTTGCGATAAGTCGGGCTCGTCAGGCATCGCAGCATAACTCATAATCACTTTCGCTTGGCGGAATTCCGGCAATTCAAGCAACTTCCGGCAGATGACAGCACTTGCCTTCTCACGCTGCTGCGGTGTCATACTATGGCGGCGTAACAGCGCCGTGTGGCGCTGCTGTTCCTTTGTTTCATCCATCTGCCACATCTCACTTTCCTTATGATTATACTTGCTTTCATCACTATTTACAATACAAATTCTGTGTACTAACGCTGTATTTACGGTAAGCAAGCATCATTTTCAGTTGACATTAACCCTAACAATTTATACAATGCAGGTAACACCATACCGCTGATGATGGGAGGAATATGATGGATCGATCTCTGTTATACCGCGACCCCGTATTTTCCGCAAATGAACCGCAGCCCGGTGCGATGTCCCTGCGTATCGAGGGCAGGCGCGGCGGTTTACTGAGTCTTTTGTACACACCTGGCGGCAAAGGTCCGTATCCTGCGGTACTGCTTTGCCACGGCTACCCCGGCAGTGAGCAGAATCTTGACCTGGCGCAAACTCTGCGGCGCGTTGGTTTTGCCGTGATGACTTTCCACTATAGCGGCAGTTGGAACAGCGAGGGCGATTTCTCGTTTATGAATTGTCTGGAGGATAGTCACAGCGTATTGGACGCCATGCTGAGCCATGCCGACGAGTGGCACCTTGACCCAACACGTATTTTTGTCGTGGGACACAGTATGGGTGGACTGATGGCCGGTCATCTGCTGGCGAGTCGTGAAGAATTGCCCTGCGGCGTGCTGATCACGCCCTTTGATGTTGCTCGGCTTTTCCTGCACAGTGAAGAAGATGCCTGCCGGAAAAATCTTGAAGAGGTTCTCTCCTGCGGATATGGCTGGCTCCGCGGTGTTTCCGCAGCGGGGTTCACACGTGAACTCTCAGCGCATGCACATGATCTGCTGCTGGAACAGTTGGCGCCGAAACTGGCAAAAAAACAGTTGTTATGCATCGGTGCTGAGAAGGATATTGATACACCTATCCGGTTCCATGTCGGGCCTCTTCGCGATGCCGTCGAGCGGGAAAATTCCAAGGATTTCACCTACCGCGCCTTTGACACAGATCATGGTTTCAGCGCCATGCGTCTGGCACTTTGCGAATGCGTGGCGTCCTTCCTATATGACCGAGCCGGTCTGTAAATAAAAATGACGGTCAGGAGAGAAATCTCCTGACCGTTTTCTCTTTTCAGATCAACACGCCGTTACAATGGTCGATCTCATGTTGTATGATCTGCGCCGTCCATCCGGTGAAGGTTTTGATACGCTCTTGAAACTGTTCGTTCTGATATTTCACCTTAATAGAACGCCAACGCTTTGTCTGCCGCACACCGCTGAGAGAAAGGCACCCTTCCTCCGTGTCGTAGCGTTCGCTTTGCCTGATGATCTCAGGGTTGAACATCACCATGTAACTGCCTTCGTTATCAAAGGCAATAATACGTTTGGCAACGCCTATCATATTGGCCGCCATGCCAACACAGCCATCCGCGTGCGCTGTCAAAGTATCCAGCAGGTCCTGTGCAATATCCGTATCCTCTCGCGTAGCCGCCACAGACGGCTGAGCAAGAAACACGGGATCTTTCATGATTTCACGTACCATAATCCACTTATGCCTTACGGATAAACAGCACGCCCAGTGTATTTTTGCCACAATGGGACGAAATCGTGCAGCCCGCACGTGTAATGTGAACTTCCTTTACATCGACCAGTTTCTTTACTTCTTCAACACACATCTGGTAAATTGCCTCGTCACAGCCTGCATGGGTGACAAAGATGTGATCCGTTTCAATTTTACTCACATCGCCGATCTGATCGACAATATACTGGGGCAACACTTTTTCAAACTTTCCGCGATATTTACGGCTGACATCCATTTTACCGCCGCTCACTTCAATGCACGGCTTCAGTTTCAGCAGATTCGCGCCCAATGCAGCCAGCGCAGAACAGCGGCCACCCTTATGTAAGAAAGTCAGATCATCCACGATAAATGATGCGCTGACACGGTCCACCATGTTACGGCATTCCTTGGCGATATCCGCAGCCGCCATACCCTTTTGCGCCATCTCGCAGGCGGTGAGCACCAAAAGGCCGCCGCCGGTAGAAAGGTTACGGGTATCCACCACATGAACATTCTCAAACTCCTGTGCCGCGATGGCAGCGTTGCTGTAAGAAGAGGACATCTCGGAGGAAATGGTAAAATGAACTACTGCATAACCGTCCTTTACCAGTTCGCCGAAAAAGTCCATACATTCTGCCAGATTAGGGGCCGCAGTCTGAGGTAATTCACCCTTTTCATTATAATGCTCATAAATCATATCGGGCGTAATATCCACACCGTCCACATAGGTATGATCGCCCAAAGCCACCTTAAGCGGCAATATTTTGATACCATAACGTGCAATCAGTTCTGCACCAAGATCGGTCGTGCTGTCGCTTGTTACGATGATTTTCTCCTGCATACGGCATATTCCTTTCTATTTTACATCTTGATTATTATAGCGCTCTTTCGGTAAAGATGCGGCAAAGAAATTTTAATCCAGTCAATACAAAGGCTCTTGCGACACCGTGTGAGAGCGAGTATAATAAATTTGAGTTATCAAAAAAGGAGCTTGCGCTATGCGAGGGAAACAGAAAACTTTGAAAAAATGAGGCAGCGAAATACTCTTCACGACTATCGTGTTATCTGCCGCTTTTGGCGCCAATATTCTGCTCCGCACCCTGCTTCCGTCTCAGTCTCTGACTCCTATGATCTTTGTCTTTGGCGTATTTCTGATTTCACTGAAAACAAAAGGCTATGTTATCAGTGTGATTGCCGCCATTCTGAGCGTGATTGCTACAAATTTCGCCTTTACCTATCCTTATTATTCCTTTACTGATCTGCTCACAGGAGAAAATATCTTCTCCGCTATCTTGATGCTCGTGATCGCCATTGTCACCAGTAGTTTAAACACAGCAGTCCGCGTGCAGGACGAG
>JAZLIB010000119.1:0-6028 GCA_045617185.1 Vescimonas sp. | reverse complement strand
GGAACTTACCCGTCAGAATGGGAGAGCCGTCTCTTGCGGTGACATAGTCGCCGACATAAACGCTTTCACCCTTAATCTTGGGGCTGTGGTCAGCCTTGAACACGGTACGGTTAATTTCGAGCATAAAACAAATGACCTCCTATCACAGTTTTTCGTACTTGTTTTTGCAGGATTGATAATCCTTCGGCGTATCTAAATCTACCCATACGCCTATATCATCCACCGGGACTTCCCGGATAGAATCCTCATGGTATTTCCAGAACTGTCGCAGCCCGCCCTCTTCGCAGAAGGAGCAGATGGTGGGAATAAAGCGGGCATCGATCAGCGGTGGGTGCTTGCGCCAGCCATCGAGCGTAGGAAAGATGATCTTTTGTTCACCGCTATATGCGTTTTCCATGCGCATAAAGGTGTCCTGCCGTACTGCCGGCATATCCCCCGGCAGCAGGAAAAAGGCATCGCATTCCGGCATGGCACGGCAGCCGATCTGAATGGAATGCATCATATCCGTCGTTTCGTAGTCCGGATTGCGCGCAAAAACGACCTGCTCGGCATAACCTTTGCGCAGGATCTCCTCCACTTCGCTGCCTCGATAGCCGGTGACTACCACGATCTTTTCCGCACCGCCGCGCAGCATACTGTCCACCGTGTTTTCAATCAGCGTCTTTCCGCACAGCGGCAGGAGCGGCTTAAAATCGCCCATACGGGAGGACAGTCCTGCCACTAAGATCAATCCGCAGATCGTCGTATTCTTCGGCATAAAAAATCCTCCCCTATCACGAAAATGCGTTTCGTTATTCTCAAACGAGAACAACTATACATTTTCATTATAGGGGAGGCGCTCGTCAAATTGCAAATTCCCCTTTGGGGGATTTCGCCAAAAAATCTTATAGTATTTTTGTAGATATAAACTGCTCAGTAAAATATGCCTGAGTAATATGATGCATATTTTCCTCGAAATGCTGGTATGCCAGCAGAAAATTCGTCCCGCGCTCCGTTAAACTGGTACGCCCACCGTCCGTACCGCCGCGCCGCCGCTCTACAACAGAGAAGGCCAAATTATGTTCGAGGGAGTTGATCATGTCCCAAGCCTTGCTATAGGCGATGCCGGAATAGGCACAACTGGTACGCATATTCTGCGTATCGTGAAGCAAAAACAGCAGCAGCTTCAATCGCGCATTGAAAAACGGCGTTTCTTTTTCCAGCTGCATATGCATCACAGGGTGCAAAATGGCACTGTTATGCTCCTTCAAACGCGCCTGCAAATCGGCTTCATTATATACGCTGCAGATGATGCCCTTGTCGTCTACATCAATTCGCCTATGATCCGGACATAATTCAAATGCGCCGCGCAAGCCGTTGCCGCCTTCATAGCCAAGAATCTGGCCGATCACATCATCGGAGATCAGGACCGGATGTCCGCCGCGCCCCTCGTAAGTAGGGATGACAACGGAGCCATCGTTTTGCATAAGTGTTTCCAGCGTAGCGGGGGTGAACATCGGCACATTGACCGGGGTAAACACCACACGGTCACACTTTCCGCGCAAAAAAGACAGACCGATCTTCACGGATTCGAACAGTTCCGGCTGCTCATCCTGCTCGTTCTTCAGGAAAATCACGCCATAACTTGTTAAATGCTGCTTGATCTCTTCGTTATCGCTGCCGGTAATGATAACAATAGGGAAAATACCGGCCTGCTGATAGGTGATGACAATACGGCGTATAATGGGAATCGCGCCTACTTGCAGGAAAGGCTTTGCCACCTTTTTGCTGGCTGCGGCAATAATACCGCCGGTATGGCTGATTTTCACAGATAACACCTCTCATCATAACCGTTGTTCTTAAAATAGTATCACGAAAACAAAATGTTAGCAAGTTCTTTGTCAGAGAATATCGGATGACGGATCTTATGAGATGTAGTTCGGCCTCCCTCACTGTTTCTTTTTTACGGCAATTACAATTCCTGCCACAAGAACAAGCGCAGAAGCACCCAGCCAAAGCCAAGTTGCATTTGAGGTGGCCGCCTGCGTAGTTGCTTCCTCCTTGGGTTCCTGTATTTTTTCATCTGCAGTATCCGGCTGATTGGTCAGCATAGATTTCACTTCTGTATCTTCCCGTCTGTCAGAATTCGGTCTTTGCATTTCATCGGACATATGATCATCCGATATTTGCGGTTCGCCTTGACTATTCCCATCTGGCATTTCAGGTGGTGTACTGCCCTGCATTTCAGGCACATTGCCTCTTTGTGAATCATCCGGCTTTTCCGGTGGTGTACCGTTATTGTCGGGTCTTTGCGGAAATGCACCGTTTCCGTCTGCGTTATCCGGCAGCTCTGGCGGATTATTGCCATCTGTTTCTTCAGGCGGTTTTTGGTTATTCCTATTTTTATCGTCATCTCTGTCAAATCCGCCGTTATTATCAAAACCACCCATACCGTTTTCTGCCGTATTGGAAACCGTGACCTCCGTTTCACCCTCTCCGATTTTCAGGGTTACGCTATCTCCAACAGCAATGTCGGGTGAACTTATCAACACAGAGGTGAAAGAAGCTGGAATTTCTTTGCTGATTACTTCCGCACCTGCATTGAACACACTTATTGTATCATTTGCATCTCCCGAAACCTTCTGCATGACAAAGCCTTGCGTTGATTCGCTGTCGGGTGCCTCGGCCATCTGACTCGAGCCGCAGGCAATAACAGTACCACCCGAAATTGTGAACTTGCCACCGTTTTCGCTGCCGTAATCAATGGCATTATTGGTACCTGTTCCCGCAACGCTGACGAACAAATTGCCGCCGCTGATGTTGATACTCCCGTTCGAGTCAAGTCCATCCGCATCTCTGCCGTTCTTGTTTATTATGGTAATATCTCCGCCGGAAATAGTAACCAGTGCAGTTTTACCGCTGCCGCTTGCATTGATGCCGTCATCACTCGGTGTGATATTTACTGTTCCGCCGGCTATGGTGATGTCATTGGCTTCGATGCCCTCATAGCACTCGGTGATGTTGATATCCCCCGATTCTAAATAGAAGATGGCACTTTCATCGTCATTCCCGGCGTGCAAACCGTCATCACCAGCCGAAACTGTAAAGTCGGTATTGCAAATTTTGATAGCATCGTGGGCGTGAACGGCATCGTTTTTTGAGGTAATATTGATATTGCCGCCCGTAAATGCAAGGCTGTCATTGCAAACGATACCGTGAAGGCCGTCTGATATGACGCAAAGGCTTCCCGCTCCATTGACCGTCAGGTCATCACGAGAATAAATGCAGCCGTCAATATCGGTATCTTCTTCATCACTGTCAAATATCAGTGTGTTTTGACTGTTCTCTTTAAGTGTTAAAAAGACTTTATCTGCCTGCTCCACATAAAGCGGAGCGTCGGTCTTTGATGTGATATTCACACCGTCAAACATGAGCCAGATCTTATCGTCGCCGTCGGCATTTATATGGACAGAGCCGTCCAGTGTCCCGCTTAGCACATATTTGCCGGCATAAGCAATATAGAGTGTGTCATCGCTGAAATAAGCGCCGTTTCCCGTGATTTTCGCAGAATCGCCGTTTAAGTCGATTTTAGTGGCGCCAGCCGTATCCCAGTCACCATTTAAATCTTTTGCGGTAAACATCTGGCTTGCGTTTTCCTCTTCTTCCCGGTGAATGACCGTCATGCCGAGCTTTTCGCCAAACATAAACAGCCCTGTTATAACGAGCATCAGCACAATGGTCGCAACACAAAGCTTATCAACATATTTTCTTGTTGACATGGCTCATTCTCCTTATCCCATATAGTCGCCGTTATAGCTGACCAGCACCGCGCTGTTAACGCCGTTCATGGCAGACAGTGCGTTGATAAAATCGGTGTTATCGTCCTTGAGTCGCACCTCCATGTTCAGTTCCACAAGGCCGGTTTGTGCAGATTTGGACTTGATGACACAGCGTTCCGTCTGCGTATTGACATACTGCATTGCCCGCGTTTCTGCATCGTGACCGATACAGGAAAGATCGAGGATATAGGGATTCTTGTGGGACTTACGGTTGACAAAGAACAGCAAAATAAGTCCGATGATCACGCTTCCGATGACGGCAAGCGGAATCATACCTGCTGCAAGAATGATACCCGCGGCAATAGACCAGAAAAGGAAGGCAATATCAAGCGGCTCCTTGATGGCGGTACGGAAACGGACGATAGAAAGTGCACCCACCATGCCGAGAGACAGCACAACATTGGACGTTACAGCAAGAATAACCTGGGAGGTGATCATGGTCAGTGCAATCAGCGTCACACCGAACGACGAGGAATACATGACGCCCTGATAGGTCTTTTTATAGACAAAGAAAATGAAAAGACCGATACCGAAAGCAAGCAAAATGGTAAGCACCATATCCAACGGACTCACGGCGGTTACATTCTCCAGAAAATTTGATTTGAAAATATCACTGAATGTCATAATAAGTTACTCCTTTATTTTAGTTCAGCCGTAAATACGGCACTGCTCATATTTTGAAAATGCGCCGACACGGCGGCAAGGAATCGTGACGGTATCTCTGATAATATCCGGCAGGTATTCATCCCACTTGACCTCCAGAATAATCGGCGAATTACCGGCAGGTAATGTAATCGTTTCAGAACACAGAAAATCTGTTTGGAACATTCCCGTTCGAATATTACGGTCAATGGTCACGCGCACATTGCCCGGGGTAAAGACAAAAGGTTCGCGAATATACTCTACAATCGTTTTGGGACGCAGTCCCTGCGATAGCATCTTGGTATACAGCTCTCGGCACAGCGGTCTGTCGCTGTCTATCATCCAGTCCACTGCGCCATTCACAATTTTCTGTGCCTCCGCTTCGGAAATTTGACAGCTTTCCTTGCTGCATAAGCCGTTGATCTTGCTTTTCTTTTCCAGCACAATGTACGAAGTATCTCCGTTATAAAATCGCATACGAAATTTTTCGCGTATGTTGACACCGTCGATTTTTTCGCGCAGCGCCTTGTCGGAGGGTGTATCGAAATACAGACTGCGTATCCGGTATGTGCCTCCAATAGCGTGTTCATCTCGCTTCATCACAGCAGAAAGTCGCATACGGAGTGTCAGTATATCGGCATAATTGATTTCATACTTCCATTCATGACGGTATTTCATTTTGCTCACTTCCTTCCCATTCGTGTGTCTGTATGGTAAATCCGGGAATTAAACTGTACTTAAAAGGTCATAAAAAACGGCAGGAAAATTTCCTGCCGTTTTTGCGGTATTACATTATTGCAATGGCATTGTCACATGGATCGTAAAGTCCGATCCTGTCTGCGTTTCTGCCGTAATTTTCCCATTATGCGCGGACACTATCGCCTGTGCAATAGAAAGTCCGATACCGTAGCCGCCTGTTTCAGAGTTGCGTGATGCATCGGCACGGTAAAAGCGATCAAACAAGTGGGATAGCTCCTCATTTGTCAGCGGCGTCCTGACATCATTGCATACGCAGATATGCAGCGCCTTTTTTTGCGTACCTGCGGCAAATGACACCGTGCCGCTGTCGGGAGAATACTTCATTGCGTTATCCAAAAGAATAGTTGTCAGGTGGGAAATGGCATCCGGCTCGCCACACATGGACATTCCCGGGTCAACCTGAACATGGTATTCCTTCCCCTGCGCTTGTGCAAGACCGCGGAACTGCTGAACCGTTTCAGTAAGAAGCTCCGAAAGCGGGAACTCTATTTTTTTCAACTTGTCTTCCGCTTCTTCCATTTTTGAGAGGTACACCAGATCTCCTGTCAGCGTACTGAGCCGTTTTGTCTGCGTGCGAATATCACAAATGCTCTCATGCGTTCCGAAATCCGACTCCAGCAGGTCAAGATTGGCACTGATAATAGTCAGCGGCGTTTTGATTTCGTGACCGGCATCGGTAATGAAACGCTTTTGCTTTTCGTAGCTTTCCGCAATTGGGCGAACAATACGCCCCGCCGCGAAAAGAAAAATCATAAAAACGATGATACAACCCAACAGCCCTACCGCTATACTCGTCCACATGAAAAAGT
>JAZLIB010000118.1:0-9013 GCA_045617185.1 Vescimonas sp. | reverse complement strand
GGCGAGAACCGTACCAATGACAGTCAGCAACACGCCGCTGAAATAGTAGAGATTGAACTTTGCCGTGCCCCATTCGCGTTCCAATGTGGAGCCGATCCAATAGTAAAAATACAGCGCGATCAGCAGCCAGAAAACACCGGTATTATTGGGGACGAAGATAAATGTAATGATGCGCCATACTTCACCGTGCAGCAAAGAGGCCAGATTAAAGGTGAGGAAATTCAGCGCATTGGCATCGGCATTACTGGTGAACATCATCAGAAGATATACCGCTACATTGCCGATGACGATATAACGCATTAAGTTGGCGATACCAAAGCGGGGGTGTCTGGCACAGAACCGATCCACCGCCTCATAGATTTTTTTCAAGGGAGAATCCTCCTATCTGTTCGATTACCACGGATTATACCCCGTCAGCGAGGAAAATTCATGAATAAATGATAAACATTTTATTTGTGCAACAGGGGACTGAGGGGTTTATAGATCAGGAAGCAGATCACCACATCCAGCACACCCTTGAAAAGTGTAAACGGCACATTGAAGATGAACAGGCAGTTGAACAGCGCATTTTGCGTGGGAATCTGTGCCACACTGCCTAAGATTTCCTGATACATGCCGATGATGGCATCCAGCGGCAGACCGTAGATGACCACATAGGCGGGGTAGACCAGAAAATAGTTCAGAGGCAGAGAGATTGCCGCCATGGCAATGGCGCCGACAATAGAGCCGATCAGTGCGGTTTTGCGGCTCTTATGACGCTTGTAGATAAGGCCTGCCACCAGAACAAATGCCGCGCCAAGCAGGAAGTTGGACAATTCGCCCACACCGGCAGAGGAGCCGAAGGGCAGGTGAATCAGATTCTTTATCAGTTGGATCGCCACGCCGTATACCGGGCCTAAGGAGAAAGTACCCAGCAGAGCGGGCAGATCAGAGATGTCCAATTTTACAAAAGCGGGCATCAGCGGAATGGAAAACTCGATAAACTGCAGAATAAAGGCGACTGCCGTCAGCATAGCGGCTACGGCAATGTGATGAGTTCTGCTTTTTTGCGTCATAAAAGACACTCCTTTTAGAAAAAGTAAAACACCTCGGAAGAATTGCCTTCCAAGGTGCACGCATCAAAAAGAGCATCGCAATGAATGCTGTACACGCCTTCTCTCATCCAGACTGTAACTGTCGGTACCGGAATTACACCGGTTCATGCCGCTCATCTGAGCCGCTCGCGGACTATACCGCCGGTGGGGACTTTCACCCCGCCCCGAAGACAAATATCCTATTGTTTTCTGACCATACTATACATGAATATGGCGGAAATTGCAAGAGGTGATTTTTGTCTTGCATTTTCTTATATTTTTTGCTATACTGTTTTAAATTTTTTCGTTTAAAGGTGGGATAACCGTGGCTTCTAAAGTATTTGAATTGATCGAAAAGGAAACACAGCGTCAGAGAGATAATATTGAACTGATCGCCAGCGAGAATTTTGTCAGCGAGGATATTCTGCGCGTGCTGGGTTCCTGCCTGACCAATAAATACGCAGAGGGTTATCCTACTGAGCGTACTTCCGGCAATAAGGGCCGCTACTACGGTGGTTGCGAATATGTCAATGAGATCGAAGAGTACTGCTGCGACGCATGGCGCAAGGTATTCCACACCGATTACCATGTGAATGTACAGCCTCACAGCGGTGCAAGTGCCAATCTGGCGGCCTATTTCAGCGTGCTCAAGCCGGGCGATACTATTCTGGCTATGGATCTCAATAACGGCGGCCATCTGACCCACGGATCTTCCGTCAATTTCAGCGGCAAACTGTACCACATGGAGTTTTATAATGTGACAGCGGACGGTCGCATCGACTATGACGATGTGCGCCAAAAGGCGGAGCAGTTCCACCCGCAATTGATTTTGGCCGGTGCCTCTGCTTACAGTCGGCAACTGGACTTTGCTGCTTTTGCGGAGATCGCCAAGAGCGTTGGTGCTTACTTCATGGTGGATATGTCCCACATTGCCGGTCTTGTGGCGGCAGGGGATCATCCCTCACCCTTTGGTTTGGCTGACATCGTGACCACCACGACCCATAAGACCCTGCGTGGCCCTCGTGGCGGCATGATCTTCTGTAAACCGGAGCTTGCCAAGAAAATCGACAGCGCCGTGTTCCCCGGTTCTCAGGGTGGCCCCTTAATGCACGTGATCGCCGCCAAGGCTGTGGCAGCCGAGGAGGCTTGCTCCGATGAGTTCGCCGCCTATATCCATCAGGTGGTGAAAAACAGCAAGGCTATGTGTGAGGAATTTATCCGCCTCGGTTACGATGTGGTCACCGGCGGTACGGATAACCATCTGTTCCTTATTGATCTTAGTAAGACCGGCCTGACCGGCAAGCAGGTGCAGGAGGAACTGGATCACCATCATATCACGCTGAATAAAAACTGCGTACCCGGCGAAACACGTTCTCCCCAGCAGACCTCCGGCGTGCGTATCGGCACGGCGGCCATGACCACCAAGGGCTATAAAGAGGAAGATTTCGTCCGCGTGGCGCAGGAAATCGATCATTGCATTAAAGACCTGCAGGCAACACTGTAATTTGTAACATGGCAAAGGGTAATCCTTTGCCATGTTTTTTTGCGGAAGTCCTTTACAAAATCGAAAATTTGTTCTACAATAAACGGAGATAATAAGGGGAGGTGAAGTCATGCGCGCAAGACCAATCAGTTGTTGCTTTTCGGGCCATCGTCCGGGGAAACTGCCGTGGGGAAATCAGGAAAACGATGAACGCTGTCTGCGCTTGAAGGAACGACTTTATGACGCGGTTTTGATGGCGTATGACGAGGGTTACCGCCACTTTATCTGCGGCATGGCGCAGGGATGCGATATGTATTTCTGTGAGGCGGTGCTGCAACTGCGTGAGGTGCACGCTGAGGTGTCATTGGAGGCGGCCGTTCCGTGTCCGACGCAAGCCAACGGCTGGAGCAGAGAACAAAGAGAACGATATCAAAGACTGTTGGCGCAGTGTGATTATGAAACCGTGGTGCAGCAGGAATATACGCCCGACTGTATGCAGCGGCGCAACCGCTATATGGTGGATCACGCGTCTTTGTTGATTGCCGTGCATGAAGGCTTGCCCGGCGGCACACGGCGTACCATCGAATATGCTATGCGGCGAGGATTGGACATTGTGGATATCCCGCCCATCTTGGAATAGAAAGAGAACAGAAGTATGAAGTGTTTCGGACTTGACATTGCCATAAAATGCGTGCCGCCATTGGATGCAGACTTCGTGCCCATGGCGCAGTTTAACCGCGCTTTTTTGCAAAATGCGCACAAGGCAGTCACCGTGGCGGTAGAGCGAGCAGACGGCCAGATGGCGATAAAACATACTTTTATCCATGGTACGCCGGATAGACGCGAGGCAGATGAGTACTATATAGATCGTCTTGTGAAAAATATGCTGTGGACGGTAGGCGGTTTTCGCATTTATACAGACGATGCGGCAGTATATCACTATCTGAAAAATGCCTATTGCGCGTCCGGCACTCGTGCTTTTGACGCGGCATTTATGGCGCGGGTCTATGAACAGCCGTTTGAAGTGATTCTGACGGGGGATATACCGCAGGAAAAGAGTGTTGCCCAGTCGGTGGGCGGTCATTGGAACGGCTGCCGTATCGGCTTTGATGCCGGTGGATCGGATCGAAAGGTCAGCGCGGTAAAGGATGGAGAAACGGTCTTTTCCGAAGAAGTGGTATGGTTTCCTAAGGAAAATGCAGACCCTGCCTATCACTATGAGGGTATTGTTTCAGCGCTGCGCCGGGCGGCAGAGCATCTGCCGCAGGTAGATGCGGTGGGTATATCGTCAGCAGGTGTGTTCGTGAATGACCGCACCATGGTATCATCGCTTTTCTTAAAAGTACCGCAGAAGATATATGACAGTCAAGTCAAGGACATATACCTGCGCGCGGTGCATGACGTATTCGGCTCGATTCCTTGCCGGGTGGTCAACGATGGCGATGTATCAGCGCTGTGCGGCGGCATGAGCCTGCAAACGAATAATATACTGGGTATCGCCATGGGTACCAGTGAGGCGGCAGGATATGTGGACGATAATGGCTGCATCACCGGCTGGCTCAATGAACTGGCATTTGCGCCGGTTGATGCGTCAAGTGAGGCGGTAACAGACGATTGGTCGGGTGACCGAGGCTGCGGCGTATCTTATTTTTCGCAGGATGCCGTGATTCGCCTGGCGAAAAATGTCGGCATCGAACTGGACGAAAACTTATCACCGGCTGAAAAACTCAAAGCGGTGCAGGTACTGATGACAAAAGATGATCCGCGGGCTATGTGTGTTTTTGATAGTATCGGCGTGTATCTGGGTCATACGCTGGCCTATTATCATGAGAACTATGATTGTCGGACGGTATTGCTCTTGGGACGTGTGATGAGCGGTAAGGGCGGTGACCGTATTCTTGCAACGGCAAAGACTGTTTTGCAGCAAGAGTATCCGGAATTGGCAAACAGAATTGAGCCGATACTGCCGGATGAAAATTTCCGCCGTGTGGGGCAGTCGATGGCGGCGGCCAGTCTGCCGGAATGTAAATAATGTGCGTAAAATTTTGACACGTGGGGTACAATAGAGTAAGTTATTTCACCCACTTATAGGAGAGGAAACCATGAAAAAGACAGTTTTACGAAAGTATGCCAACCTGATCGCCACCTGCGGTGTGAATGTGCAGAAGGGTCAGGAGGTTTTTATTGCCGCAGACCTCGATCAGCCGGAATTCGTGAAGATGCTGGTGGAGGAGTGCTATAAGCGCAAGGCCAAGAAAGTAGTAGTGGACTGGAATTATCAGCCGCTGCAGAAACTGCATGTGCGCTATCGTAGCCTGAGCACTATGTCGGAGATGCCAAACTATGAAGAGGCGCGCTGGCAGCACTATGTGGATACCATTCCCTGTCGCATCTATCTTTTGTCTGAGGATCCCGACGGACTCAACGGCGTCAATCAGGAGAAGATGGCCAAGGCACAGCAGAAGAGATATCCCATCATCAAGAAGTACCGCGATCAGATCGAGAACAAGTATCAATGGTGCATTGCTGCCGTACCCGGTGTGGCGTGGGCCAAGAAGCTGTTCCCCGAGCTGCGTGTCTCGCAGGCGGTGGAAAAACTGTGGGAGGCGATTCTCGATACCAGCCGCGTATGGGACGATCCCATTGCGGCGTGGGAGGAGCACAACCGCGATCTCCACGAGCGCTGCGATTATCTGAACAGCTTGGGTATTGAAAAACTGCACTATACCGCTGGGAACGGTACGGACTTCACCGTGGGTATGATTCCTGAGGCGCAGTTCAGCGGCGGCGGTGAAGATAGCCTGCAGGGCATCTATTTTAACCCCAACATTCCCACCGAGGAATGCTTTATTTCGCCTAAACGCGGCGAGGCAGAGGGCATCGTTTACGCTACAAAGCCTTTGAGTTATCAAGGTCAGTTGATTGACGGCTTCTGGATCCGTTTTGAGGGCGGCAAGGCCGTGGAATGGCACGCCGATGAGAACGAGGAACTGCTCACCAAACTCATCAACATGGACGAGGGCAGCTGCTATCTGGGCGAGTGCGCCTTGGTGCCCTATGATTCCCCCATTCGCAAGAGCGGATTGCTGTTTTATAATACCCTCTTTGACGAAAACGCTGCCTGCCATCTGGCGCTGGGTATGGGATTTGCTGATACCATCAAGGACTTCCAGAATAAAACGCTGGAAGAGTGCCGCGAATTGGGCGTGAATGATTCCATGATCCACGAGGACTTCATGATCGGCTCGGAGGATATGAACATTGACGCCATCTGCCGTGACGGCAAGACGGTACCCATTTTCCGTGACGGTAACTGGGCATTCTGATATAGAAAAGGGACTTTACTTATGGGTAAAGTCCCTTTTATGCTATGCAAAACGTGTCAAAGATGGTATAATTAGGAAAAAGAACGACAAGGGAGTGGGAATATGCCGGGAGGACGTGGATCCATGGGCCCCAGAGGCTTTTTAACAGAGGAAGAGAAACAGCACATGCCTAAGGTGACAAAGGCATTATTGAAGCGTATTTTATCCTATCTCAAGCCGTACTGGCTGCAGTTCATCTTTGTATTTGTCGCTATTTTGCTGTCAGCAACAGTGGGACTGATGCCTTCCATCATCACCGGGAAGATCGTGGATCAGGCGTTGGTGGGCGAAAATCTGGCGCTGCTGATTCAGCTTTTGCTGATGGCCTTCGGTGCGTTGGCGGTCAGTCAGGTGATCGGTGTGCTGGAGAGTTATATCAATGCATGGATATCCCAGCGTATCATCTTCGACATGAAAAATCAGATGTATCATCATCTGCAATATATGCACCATTCCTTCTTTACCACGGAAAAGCAGGGCGATATTATCACGCGTATGAACACAGATATCAGCGGTGTGAGTACGGTCATCAGCGGCACACTGTCCAGTATTGTCAGCAACATTGCCACGGTGGTAACCACGCTGGTAGCACTGTTTGGTATGAGTTGGCAACTGGCACTGGTGGGTATTGCCATCATCCCGCTGCTGATCCTGCCCACCAAGCGCGCAGGTAAAACGCGCTGGAAGCTGCTGTCGGAGAGCCAGGCCAAGAATGACGAGATGAATCAGGTTATCAATGAAACCCTCTCTGTCAGCGGCTCTATGCTGGTGAAGATTTTTACCCGCGAGGAAAAGGAGTACGAAAACTTCGTTAAGGTCAACGAGGAGGCCACCGCTATCGCCCTGAAGGAACGGCGCAGCGGTAAATGGTTCAGCGTGGTCATGGGTATGTTTGCCCAGATCGGCCCGTTGCTGATCTACTTTGCCGGTGGTCTGCTGATCATCAACAAGTTGGATACCGCCCTTACCGTGGGTACGATTACCGCCACGGTGGCACTGATCAACCGCTTGTATCGTCCGGTGGAGTCACTTTTGAATCTGCAGGTGGATTTCACCCGCTCTCTGGCGTTGTTCACCCGTATTTTCGACTACTTTGATCGGGAGAACACTATTGTGTCGCCGGAAAACGGACAGAAACCCGAGGTGGATCAGCAGCCGATTACCTACGAGCACGTAGTGTTCAGTTATGACAAGTCCCAACCCCTGCTGACAGATGTGAATTTTACCGTACCCGGCGGCAAGATGTACGCTATTGTTGGCCCTTCAGGATCGGGTAAGTCCACGGTGGTCAATCTGATTCCGCGACTTTACGATGTGTTGGACGGACGGGTCACCATTGCCGGCGTAGATGTGCGGGATTTCGATTTGAAGTATCTGCGGCAATGTATCGGTGTAGTGACGCAGGAAACCTACCTTTTCAACGGCACGATTCTGGATAACCTGCGTTATGCCAAGGAAGACGCCACTATGGAGGAAATCCAGAACGCCTGCCGCATTGCCAATATCCACGACTTTATTGTTTCGCAGCCCGATGGATACCAGACAGAAGTAGGTAACCGCGGTCTGAAACTATCCGGCGGCGAGAAACAGCGTATCTCTATCGCTCGCGTGATTCTGAAAGATCCCAAGATCCTCATTCTGGATGAGGCAACCTCTGCACTGGACTCCATATCCGAGAACGCCATTCAAGATGCGCTGGAGGCTATGATGGAGGGTCGCACCAGTATTGTGATCGCCCACCGTTTGTCCACAATTTTGAAAGCGGATCGGATTCTGGTGGTCAAAGACGGTGTGATCGCTGAGCAGGGCACTCATGAAGAACTGCTGGCTCTGGGTGGTACATACCGAGAACTGTATGAAACCCAGTTCCGGCAGGCTATCAATTATGAGAGTGAACATGGTAAAGCCGTGCTGGATATTCAGGCACTCGCCACGGAGTACGATGTGCGCATGATTCGTGAGGAAGACATCGGCGATGTGTATAGGCTCTGTAAGTCCAATGCGAAATATTATGAGTATCTTGGCGCCATTCCCACAGTGGAAAGTCTGACGGAGGTTATCAGTAAACTGCCGGATCATGTGGATACAGATGATAAGTTCTTCGTAGGCTTTTATGAGGGCAACAGACTGATTGCTGTGATGGATCTCATTGCCGGCTATCCCGAGAACGACGATGCTTTCATCGGCTGGTTTATGGTGGAGGGCTCTTTGCAAGGGCAGGGTATCGGTTCACGTATCTTTGCCGACGTACGTGCCGCCATGAAGGGGCAGGGTTACGATTATCTGTCCTTACAATGTGTCAAGGATCATGCCGAGTCCATTGCCTTCTGGACGGCTCAGGGGTTTGCACCTACCGGAGAGGAAACAGACAACGGAGAATACACTACCGTCACGATGGCGAGAAGTATTTGACAGCAAAATCCCCGATGGACTTCCATCGGGGATTTTTATGTGCAGTTATCAGAACAGTCCCGTGATGCGGCCGTTTTCGTCCACATCAATGGACTCGGCGGCAGGGACTTTGGGGAGACCCGGCATGGTCATCACAGCGCCGGTCAGCGCCACGATAAAGCCGGCACCGGCAGAGACCTTCACCTGACGGATGGTCACATCGAAGTCCTCCGGTGCGCCCAGACGCTTGGGATCATCGGAGAAGGAATACTGGGTTTTGGCCATGCAAACGGGCAGTTTGCCAAAGCCGAGCGTTTCCAGCTGCGCGCATTGCTGCTGCGCATCCTCGGTCAGCACAGCCTTGCGTCCGCGATAGACGCGCTGAACGATGGCCTCCATCTTTTCGGCAATGGAAAGGTCACTATCGTAGGAGAAACTGAACTGAGAGGGCTGCTCACATAGACGCGCCACTTCTTCAGCCAGAGCCTTGCCGCCCTCACCGCCTTTAGCCCACACTTCGCTCAGTGCCACATTGACGCCCAACTCGCGGCACTTTGCGGCAATGAGATCCAGTTCTGCCTTAGTGTCGGTAGGGAAGGCATTGATGGCCACCACGCAGGGCAGACCGTAGACCTTGGTCATGTTCTCTACATGGCGCAGCAGGTTGGGAAGACCGCGCTCCAAGGCGGCCAGATCTTCGT
>JAZLIB010000117.1:0-5375 GCA_045617185.1 Vescimonas sp. | reverse complement strand
TTCCGCGCCGATAAGGTCATCGAGGACTTCTGCGCCGAGCAGAATATCGAGCTGCCCAAGCCCATCGACGCTTTCTCCCAGCAGGAGATGGCTGAGTTCATCGAATCCAACAACATTCCCTGCCCCTCTTGCGGCAAGCACAACTTCACCGATATCCGTCAGTTCAACCTGATGTTCAAGACTTTCCAGGGTGTCACCGAGGACGCCAAGAACACCGTGTATCTGCGTCCCGAGACCGCTCAGGGCATCTTTGTCAACTTCAATAATGTCCAGCGTACCACCCGCCGCAAGCTGCCCTTCGGCGTGTGCCAGATCGGTAAGTCCTTCCGTAACGAGATCACCCCGGGTAACTTCACCTTCCGTACCCGTGAGTTCGAGCAGATGGAGCTGGAGTTCTTCTGCAAGCCCGGCACGGATCTGGAGTGGTTCAGCTACTGGCGTGAGTTCTGCCACAACTGGCTGTTGGGTCTGAACATGAAGGACGAGAACCTGCGCCTGCGTGACCACGATCCCGAGGAGCTGTGCTTCTACTCCAAGGCAACCACCGACTTCGAGTTCATGTTCCCCTTCGGCTGGGGCGAGCTGTGGGGCGTGGCAGACCGTACCGACTACGATCTGACCCAGCATCAGAACACCTCCGGCGTGGATATGACCTATTTCGATCCCGAAACCAACGAGCACTACATTCCCTACGTTGTCGAGCCCTCTCTGGGTGCTGACCGCGTGGTGCTGGCATTCCTGATCGAGGCCTATGACGAGGAGATCGTGGACGAGGCGAAGAACGATACCCGCGTCGTCATGCACTTCCACCCCGCACTGGCTCCCTTCAAGGCTGCCGTGCTGCCCCTATCCAAGAAGCTGAGCGACAAGGCTCGCGAGGTTTATGCTGAGCTTGCCAAGGACTTCATGGTGGACTTCGATGAGACCGGCTCTATCGGTAAGCGTTATCGCCGCGAGGACGAGATCGGTACGCCCTACTGCATCACTGTGGACTTCGACACCGTAGGTGACGAGGCCAAGGGCATTGCCGCCGACAATTGCGTCACCGTCCGTGAACGTGACACCATGGAGCAGGTGCGTATTCCCATCAGCGAGCTGAAAGCCTATCTGGCTGAGAAGCTGGCATACTAAGAAAAATAACGGGAGCAGACATTTTGTCTGCTCCCATCTTCATATTGAAATGAGGAGGAAATACTGATGAAACTGAAAAGACAACTGGCCATCGGAGGCGCTCTACTGACCGCCACATCTGCCGCCTGCCTAAAGCTGGCGCAATGGGCAGGGAAGAAGATCGAAGAACGGCAGAAAAAGGAAAAGAAATAATTCCCGCTGTGCAAAAAAAGGACTTCACCGCATGGTGAAGTCCTTTTTCTTTAGAGAAATCAATCAGTCAACGATGATCTCGCCCTCGTTGGCGCCACCGCAAGCGTTGTTCTCGTCGGTGTCGATGTGCATACCCACATTCCAGCCAGCGCCGGTACGGATAACCACGTCGTCAAAGATGACCTTACGGCCCTCAGCGCCCATAGCGACCTTAACGATCTGACCGCTCTTCAGACCCATTTCCTCAGCAGCCTCGGGGGACATGTGAATGTGACGCTTAGCCACGATCACGCCTTCCTTCAGCTCCAGCTCGCCGGCAGGACCCACCAGCTTGCAGGCGCCGCTGCCTTCGATCTTACCACTCTCGCGGATGGGGGCATCAATACCGATGCTGCGTGCGTCGGTCATGCTCAGCTCCACCTGGCAAGCGCTGCGTGCGGGGCCGAGGATGGACACGTTCTTCAGCTCCTTCTTGGGGCCGACGACGGTGACACGCTCGTTGGTAGCGAACTGGCCGGGCTGGGACAGCTCCTTGCGGAAAGTCATCTGATAGCCTGCACCGAACAGAACTTCCAGAGCTTCCTGAGTCACATGGATGTGACGAGCAGAGGTTTCAACAAGAATCTTCTTCATTTTTGTAATCTCCTTTATTTACTCCTGCGGCTTTTCAATGCCGTTCAGGGGAATTTTGCTGATAATGGTTTTATACACGTGGATAAAGCAGCAGACCGTCACCGCCAGAGCGGCGATTTCCGCAATAGGATAGCTCCACCACACCAGATTGCTGTTGCCGACGGTGACACCGTAGCGTGCCAGCAGAAATGCGGCAGGGATCAGCACCACCAGCTGGCGGATAAACGAGGTGATCATGGAATAGACGGACTTGCCGAGTGCCTGCAGCGTGCTGCCCAAGGCGATACACGCGCCGGCCAGGGCAAAACTCAGCGAGATGATACGCAGGCAAGGCACGCCAACGGCCATCAGTTCGTCACCTGCGGAGAAAATCTTCATCAGAAGTTGCGGCACGGCCAGAAACACGATCATGCCGAAGATCATAATGCAGGAGGCGTAGGTCACGCTGCGTTTGATGGTTTCCGTCATGCGCTTGCGGTTCTGTGCGCCGTAGTTATAGGCAACAATGGGCACCACGCCGTTGTTGAGGCCGAACACGGGCATGAAGATCAGACTGTTGATCTTAAAGAAGATGCCGAATGCGGTGGCGGCAGTTTCGTGCGCGGCATGGTAGGTGATGAGGATCTTGTTCATCAGGAAGGTCATCACCGAGCCAATAGCCATCATAATCACCGAGGGGATACCGATGGCATAGATTCCGCCGATGATTTTCCAGTCGGGACGGAAACCACGGAAGTGGAGATGGATATCGGTGTTCTTCTTGCGGTTGAAGTAGAATGCCAACACGCAGCCACAGCATTGACCGATGACGGTGGCGATAGCGGCACCTGCCACACCCAGTTTGAGTACGAAGATAAACACGGGGTCAAGGATAATATTGATAATAGCGCCCGTACCCTGCGTATACATGGAGTAGATGCTCCGTCCCGTACCTTGCAGCAGACGCTCAAACATGACCTGACCGAACAGACCAAAGGAACAACCGGTGATGATATGGAGATAGCTGTTGCCCATGTCGATAATGTGCTGCTGCTTAGTCTGGAATGTAAAGAGGGCATTACTGAAGCACAGACCCAGAATGGCGGAGATGGCAAAACCCACGAACGCCAGAAAGATACCGTTGATCGCCACCTTGTCGGCGCGCTCCTGCTGTCTTGCACCAAGCGCGCGACCCATCATGGCGTTGACACCCACGGCTGTACCGGTGGCCAAACCGATCATCAACTGCTGTGCGGAGAACGCCAGCGAAACGGCGGTTAGTGCGTCCTGACTGAGCATGGCCACGAACATACTGTCCACAACGTTATAAAGTGCCTGCACCAGCATGGATGCGATGATGGGCAGGGACATATTCCAAATCAGTTTGCGAATGGGCATAACACCCAGTTTGTTTTCCTGCATCTTTTGCGACTTCCTTTTATCTATCATAATACAACATCTTATTGTAACATAACGGCAGATAAAAGAAAACCCCCAATGATTCGTAATTCCCAAGATTTTCCGCAGGATTTCACAAAATCAAAGGGGAGGACACCGTCCACCCCCTTTGATAGTGATAACAAGTCGTATAATATTATACGGATAATACAATCAGCAATGGAAAAATGCGCGAATTTCGTCCGCTGTGGCGGAAACACTGCCCTGCGCAAAACCGTCACGGCCACCACCGCGACCGCTGAGTGCGGCGTTCATGTCCTTGACCATGGCGCGGATATCCTGCCCTGCGTGGATAATGGCGTACTTGTAAGCGCCGTCCGAGCCTGCAAATACGGCACACCGACCGCCGCATTGTGCGCTGACGGCATCGCACAGACGGCGCACACCGTCTGAGGTCATGTCCTCACGCACCAGCAAAATATCGCCCGCATCTTTGTAGGAGGCGGCGATTTGTGCAAAGGCGTCCTCCTCTAATTTGTCCGCCTTGGCTTTCACGGTGAGCAGTTCGTTCTGCAAGCGCTCCACGGCGGCAAAGGTCTTGTCCGGCTTGACGGACAACGCCTGACCGATGGCGCGGTTTTGCTCCCAGTTGGCGGCGAGGTATCTTACCGCGCGCTCACCGCACAAAAGCTCCAGACGCACACCGTCACGGAATTTCTGCCAGCCGATGAACTTCACCAGACCCACCTGACCGCTCAGGGCAACATGCGTGCCGCAGCAGGCGCACATATCCGCACCGGGGAAGGAGGTGATACGCACCGCACCGGTCAGTTCCTTCTTGCTGCGGTAGGGCAGGGCCTTGAGCTCCTCGGCATTGGGCCACAGCACCTCAAAGGGGTGGTTTTCCCAGATGTAGGCATTGGCGCGCGCCTCGATTTCCAGCACGCCCTCCCAAGGGATATCGGCATTGTAGTCGATAATCACGCTGTCGTTGCCCATGTGGAAGCCGGTGTTGTCGCAGTGGTAAGTACTGCACAGCATACCGGATACGATATGCTCGCCGGAGTGCTGCTGCATGTGGTCAAAGCGGCGCTGCCATTCGATTTCGCCGTGTACGGTTTCGCCCACGGACAGTTCCTTGTCGCAGGTGTGGACGATGACGCCGTCCTTTTCCTGCACATCGCGCACCCGTGCATCGTTCAATGTGCCGAAGTCGCAGGGCTGACCGCCGCCCTCGGGATAGAAAGCGGTCTGATCCAGTACCACGGCAAAGCCCTTTTTCAAAGGCTCGCAGGACAGTACCTTGGCATCAAACGCGCGCATAAACGCATCTTCATAGTATAATTTCAAAGTTTCCATTGTTACACGCTCCTTTGCACAATAGTGTGCCATAAAACAGGGAAAAGTGCAAGAAAAATGGCGGTGTATTTTTGGTGATTATCAGGCAGAACTTTTGTGAAATTGCCTCCGGCGGTGTACTTTTGTCATTAGCAACAAAAGTACACAAAAATGCCATTTGAAACCTTAGGTTTCAAAACTTCCTCGCGCGTACAGGTACGAAAGTAATTGATAGTTTTTTCCTCGCGTTGCGATGGTAGGGATTAAAACAAACCTAAATCTAGAATCGCTTTTACTTCTAACCCGTTCAGCCACTCACATTTTCAAAATGTAGGAGTATTTGTTTCTACCGTTTCACCGTCTGCGGCAGCAATAAATCGCAACAGCGGTCATATTTGCCACAACGATGAGTGCCGTGCAAGTTCGCGAAGTAGTAATGTGGAGATTTCCTCCGCGGTATAGTCGCGCAAAGGATTTCCAAAAACCATTGGTTTTGGCGGCGTTTTTGCATACTTTTTTCGCTGATGGAAAAAGTATGCCGTCGGAGACAAAAGATAAAATGCTCCTGATGAAAAAATATGCCACCAATCAAGCAAAAAGGACGGCGTGAGCCGTCCTTTTTTATTATATCATTCGCTATACGTTAGGCTTTGCAGGAATGCAACCAGTTCCTCACAGCTGCCTTTTTGCATCTGATAATTATC
>JAZLIB010000116.1:0-2706 GCA_045617185.1 Vescimonas sp. | reverse complement strand
AGGCGGCCGTATAAACGCGGCAGCTTTCACGAATTTTATCTTCATCCATTAAATAAAGGGGTGTACCGTACTGTTTGGCCAAAGCCACGGTATCCTGCCCTGCAAATAGCAGGTGACCCTCTTTAGAAACAGAAATATTATCGCAAATACTCATGTTTTCGTTCCTTTCGTCCGATTCATCTGTGTAACTGAAAATTAAAGTTCCATGTGCTCCCAGTCCTGCGCAAACAGTCCGCCTGCGCCGCCGGTATGCACGAACAATACATTGTCATCAGGACGGAAAGCGCCTTCTCTGGCACGCTTTACAAGTCCGGCAAATGCCTTTCCTGTATAGCAGGTGTCAAGAAGAATTCCCTCCTGCTTCATCATCATGGCAATCGCCTCATTACCCTCTTCGGAAGGAATGGAGTAGCCCGGTCCACACATATCGATCAGATCAGGTACCGGCAATTCCACGTCAGTATCCAGCAATTTAGCTGCCTTTTTCATCAGTTCCGGCACGATCACATCAAAGGGATCGGAGTCCACCATAGAGCAGACCACATGGGTGTCGGGCATATAGATCTTCGCGCCCAATATACTGCCTGCCGCCGTACCGCCGGAGCCACATGCCGTTACGATGTAATCAAAATGCACGCCGGATTGTGCAATTTCCTTCATGCAATCCACATAGCCCAGTGAGCCCAGTTCGTTGGAGCCGCCACAGGGCACCTGATAATACTTCTTTCCGCGCTGTGCTGCAATGCGGTCCATTTCACGGTAGATATCATCATAGCTGTCGGTGTCCACAAAAATGACTTCTGTGCCGAGCAGATAGTTCAGGATCTGATTGCCTTTTCTTTCTGTAATGCCGCGCTTTTTCAGCACCAAAATACATTCCATGCCAAGGCGACTGGCACACGCAGCGGTCAGCATAGCGTGGTTGGACTGCGCCTGGCCTGTTGTCATGACAAGCTCGCAGCCTTGCTTCTTGGCATCGGCAAGCAGATATTCCAGCTTGCGTACTTTGTTACCGCCTAAAGCTACGCCGCACATATCATCGCGCTTGATCCAGATATTCGTGTCGAGTTCGCGGCTCAAATTCGGCAGCTTATGGAGTGGCGTGGGGAAAATTCCCAGCGGAATTTTGTTAAACTCTTTCATCAATATGGCGCTCCTTCTTGTCATGTTATGTAAGGATGCGGGCGATCGAGTCGATCGACCCGCATTCTTGCACTTTACTCTATTTCAAACTAAGCGTGTGTTTGTATATTACTTGGCGACTTCTTCGTTCTGCTTCTTCAGAACCTTCTGCAGCCAATCCTTGCCATCGACGAAACGGGACACCACATAGGACACCACATAGTCGCCGGCGGAGTTGATCATGGTTGCGGGAGGATCCACCAGGTTACCGATCATGACCAGAATGGGGAATGCCATCTCGATCTGGTTGGGGAAGAAGATGGAGCAGATGATGTACTCACCGATGTAACCGCCACCGGGAACGCCGGACATACCGACGGAGGACAGAACTGCCACCAATACGATGGGGATCAGCTTATCCCAGGTCATGGTCTGGCCGAACACGCCCCAGACGAAGGCAATCTTAAGTACGCAGCTGAAGCAGGAACCGTCCATGTGCATGGTTGCACCCAAGGGGCAGACCATTTCGGCAACGTCCTTGGAGATGCCGGTTTCCTCAGCAACGTCCAGATTGGTGGGAATGGTAGCAACGCTGGAGCAGGTACCCAGAGAAACGATAGCGGGACGGGCAATGTGCTTGAACATGGTCTTGACTGCACCCTTGCCGCCGCCGAAACGTGCCAGCAGGGGGAACATGGTAAAGATGTAGATGAAGCACAGGGGATAGTAAACGATCATGGCGCGTCCGTAAGACACGGTAATGGCGGAGCCATACTGAGCCACCAGATCGGCAAAGATAGCGAAGAAAGCGATGGGGGCATAGTAAGTAATGATCTTGACGAACTTGAGCATCACGTTGCTCAGATCAGACAGCCACTTGCCGACCAGACAATCGGGACCACCGGCCAGGTTGGTTGCAAAACCAAACAGCAGGGAGAACACGATCAGAGGCAGCATAGCCTTGCGGCTTAAAAGACCTGCGAAGTCAGACACAGTAAAGAAGTTAACGATCATGTCGGAGATGGAGGCATACTCGCCCATTTCCTCGGAAGGAATATCATTCCAAGGGGTCAGTACGGGCGGGAAGATCTTCATCATAATGAACATGACGACGGCGGCGATAGCACCGGTGATTACGAAGGTCAGCACAGTGCTGCCCAGGATCTTACCGGCACGTTTGCGGCTCTTCATGTTTGCCACGGAACTGGAAATAGATGCAAATACCAAGGGGACAACCACGCAGAACATCATGTTGATGAACACGGTACCCAGCGGCTTGATGGCGCTGCCGAAGTTGGGAGCAAGCCAACCCACGATACAGCCTGCGATCATGGCGCCGAGCATGATTGCCAAAAATCGATAATTCTTGGCGACAGAACTCTTGTTCATTTTTCTTTCCTCCTAAAAAATATCACATTTGTTTTATTATGAAAAGCTTTCGCTTCACATACAAAGATCAAAGGGCCAACTCTTCATCGGTGACCTCGCCCTTACAGACGATGTTAGTGGGACCGGTCAGGTACAGATTGTCTACATGCTCACCCGTATGCTCCACATCGATGATTAGTTGTCCACCGGCCATAT
>JAZLIB010000115.1:0-2281 GCA_045617185.1 Vescimonas sp. | reverse complement strand
ATAACCAGACCGAAGCCCCAGTTCAGCCAGCAGCAGAGGGTAGAAACAAAGGTGGTAACAATGATTGCCTGGAAGTTGTTATGGCACAGACCAGCCAGGAAGCGAAGAATCTTCTTGAAGGGTTTTGCGCTGGCGCAGGCAGAACCCAATACCAGCACCAATGCCATCTGCATGGAGAAAGACAGCAGATTCCAGAAGCCACTGTTCCCTGCCCAGGCAGAGATCATCTCGATTGGGCCGAGTTTTGTGGCGAACATTGCAGCCACATAAACCACGATACTCAGAATGACAGCAAACAGAAATGCATCAGGAAGCCATCTGTTCACAACGCGAACACAGCCGTTCGTAAATTTCTTGAACATAACCTCATTCCTTTCTTTTTTGTCCCCTCAACAAGGACATCTTGATAATATTATAACAACCTTTTTCCCAAAAGATAGATGGCAATATCACGAATTTATCGTCCATTTTTTGTTAACTATTTAACAGTCGAGTTTCTAATATATATCATAAGAAAAGCAAAAAGCAGGGACAGCTTATGCCATTCCTGCTTTTTCTGGTAAATTATTCCACTGTAACGCTCTTAGCCAAATTACGCGGTTTGTCAATATCACAACCACGCTCCAAAGCGATGTAGTAAGCCAACAACTGCAGAGGCAGTACGCCCAACTGCGGCAGCAGCATCTGATGTACTTCCGGCACACTCAGCACCATCGGCACACGCTTTTTCAGATCATCCACGTGCTTTTCCGTGGTCAGTGCCAACACCTTTGCGCCGCGGGCCTGCACCTCTACCACATTGCTCATGGCCTTGTCAAACAGCGGCTCATAAGTGCCGAGTGCGATCACCAATGTATCATCCACGATCAGAGAAATCGTACCGTGCTTCAGTTCACCGGAGGCATAAGCCTCAGAGTGGATATAACTGATCTCCTTCAGTTTCAGACTGCCCTCCAAGGACAAGGCATAGTCCAGATTGCGACCGATGAAGAACACATCTTCCTTATCGGCACATTCCTTGGCCAGTTTGTGAATGGATTCTGCATCCTTAAGTGCTTCCTCCATCAGTTCGGGCAAACGCAACATATCACGCACCATAGCGCTGTAAGTTTCGTAACTTACTGTGCCCATGATATCGCCGAAATAAAGGCCCACCAGATTCAGCACCGCCATCTGAGTGCTGTATGCCTTGGTGGTAGCAACAGCGATTTCCGGTCCTGCCCAAGTATACAGCACATCGTCTGATTCACGGGCAATGGACGAGCCTACCACATTGACAATGGACATGATCCGCGCACCGCGTTTCTTAGCCTCGCGCAGAGCTGCCATAGTGTCCAGCGTTTCACCGGACTGGCTGATCACGATAACCAGATCGCCCTCACCCACGATAGGATCACTGTAACGGAATTCTGATGCCAGACATACTTCCACCGTGCGGCGCAGCATACGCTCCAGATTATACTTACCCACCATGCCCACATGGTAAGACGAACCGCAGGCAATGATATAGATTTTACCGATATTGCGGATTTCATCTTCCGTCATGTTAAGGTCACTCAGCACCACTCTTCCCTCTTGAATACGGGCGGCAGTGGCCTTACGAATGGCCTCGGGCTGCTCCATGATTTCCTTGAGCATGAAGTGGTCATAACCACCCTTTTCGGCAGCATCCACATCCCAGTCAATATGGTGGTGCTCTTTCTCCACCGGACGCATCAGACGGTCATATACACGGATACCGCTTGCACTCAGAATGGCCATTTCACCGTCGTCCATGTAGGCGATATCGCGGGTATGGCGAATGAGTGCCGTCACATCGGAGGCGATGAAATTACCACTCTCACTGTAACCCAGCAGCAACGGTGCATCCTTGCGTGCCGCAATCATACGATCAGGATAATCACCGCATACAATACCCAACGCATAAGCACCTTCCACTGCATTGAGCATACGGGTCATAGCCTCAAAAATGTCGTTGCAGTCGGTATAATAATAGTCCAGCAGCTGTGCGACCACTTCCGTGTCGGTTTCAGACTGGAATATATAACCCTTTTCAATCAACTGCGACCTCAGCTCAGCATAGTTCTCAATAATGCCGTTATGTACCACGGCGATTTTACCGCTTTGGCTCACATGGGGATGGGCATTGACATCATTCGGCACACCATGGGTAGCCCAACGAGTATGACCGATACCCAGTACGCCGGGCAGATCAGCACCGGCATGAGTCAGATCGCTAAGCACCTGCAGTCTGCCGCGTGCCTTCTTCACATGCAGGCCG
>JAZLIB010000114.1:0-6979 GCA_045617185.1 Vescimonas sp. | reverse complement strand
GGTACTCAGCGGCGTTTCCGATGAAACAGCAGATGCGCTGCATCGTCTGGAAAAGGGTTACAAGCCGTCTGACGAGGTAACGGCGGCACAGTCGGTGGTGGCAAGTGTCAATGCACTCAAGCCCGGTGAGTATCAGTCGAGCTTTGAGAGTCAGTTGGCAGCGCTGTACGATGAAATTAACAATCGTCAGGCATTTTCCTATGATCCGGCCGAAGATGCCACCTATCAGCGCTATGCGGCGATCTACAGCCGGCAGGGTAAGGCGGCTATGGAGGATACTATGGGGCAGACTGCGGCGCTGACGGGTGGTTACGGCTCGAGTTTTGCGCAGAATGCAGGACAGCAGGCCTATCATAAGTATCTGCAGGAGCTGAGCGAACTGGTTCCTGAACTGGAGAAAAATGCATGGAATCGCTATACCCAGCAGGGCGAGGCGCTGATGGACCGATATAACCTGACCAAAGGGCAGGAAGCAGCGGAATACAGTCGCTGGCAGGACGAGATGGATGAGTGGAACAAAGCCTTGGCTTTTGCGCAGGATCAGTACGAGGGTCTTAGCAAGCAGGACGTGGACAACTATCAGACCATGCTGGCGCACTATACCACCAAGGCGGGCAAAGAGCAGGCGGCGGCAAACGGTATGCGCATGAATAACGGTAAGGTCAACACAACGACACCTAAGGCTGCAACCCTCAGCTCCACGGCAAAGGAGAGTCTGGAGCGCGCGATGGGCAACTATCTGCATGCCGGCGATGCAGCCAGTGCACGTAGTCTTGCTGCACAGTATAAGAGCCGCATGACGGCTGCACAGAAAAAAAGCGTGGAATCGCTGTTTAAACAGTACGGTATGGGCGTGGGCTGGTAATGCCTTGCCAAAAGACGGTAAATCGGGTACAATATATGGAACGATTTTGACCGGAGGTACCCTATGGCCGGATTCTACTATAAGCAACTGAACAAAGAGCAACGGATGGCGTATGACGCAATGTGTACCGGATTTCTGGCACTTGCGTCTGCCATCCGTGTGCCGCGTCTGGACAATGCGGTGCTGTCAGATATTTATCAGCGTTTGAAAATGGACGAGCCGCGTATCTTCTATGTGGTGGGGTTTACCTATCGCTATGATCCGCGGGGGGAGCACGTAGAACTGCTGCCGGAGTATCTTTTTGACAAGGGAAAAATCAAAATGCACCGGCAGGCGATCGACAAGCGAATCGAGCGCTTGACTGCACCGCTGAAAGGAAAGACGGATCGGGAAAAGGAAGAGGCAATCCATGCCTTTATTTTGGAAAATGTTCGCTACGATAAGCTGAAAAAACCGTATTCTCACGAAATTATCGGCCCACTGACACAAGGCGTGGGCGTATGCGAGGGTATTGCCAAAACGGTGAAGGTGCTATGCGATGCGGTGGGGTTGGAGTGCATTGTGGCGCTGAGTGAGGCTAATCCTGAGGCGGGTGTCAAATACCGCCACGCATGGAATGTGGTGAAGGTGGCAGGGAAGAACTACCATCTTGATGCGACCTTCGATAACTCTCTGCAGCGCGGTGTGGCGCGCTATGACTATTTCAATCTGGACGATAAACATATATTCCGCGATCATGAGCGACTGGTAATTGATGTGCCCCGCTGCGAGGACGGCAACAACTTCTACTATCGTACATTGTCACTGACCAAGGTGGAAGACGTGGTTAAGCGAATGGGGCAGGCTTTGCGAAAAAAGCAGAGTCATTTTGTGTTCCACTGGCGCGGCGGCGGACTAAACCGAACCATCATGCAGGAAATCCTTGAGGCGTGTCGGACGGCGGCTGCGGAGAAGGGGAAAAGTGTTGCTTGTTCGGTAAATGTATCGCAGGCGGTGATCCAGTTGGATTTCGACGCGGCGGCGCAGAACGATGTGACGATTGAACAGCCTGACGAAGGCCGCGAGGTAGAGAATTAACAGTTTATTAAGTAAATGCCACTTTACATATAGTGTGATTTTCTATATAATAAGAAGTTAGTTATTGGGAAAGGGGGCAGGTGCCTTGCAAGTGAATCAGATTCGTATCGGGGCAGTGCTGTCCTACATCTCCATGGGCTTGAGTACCGTGATCTCGCTGGTCTATACGCCTATCATGGTGAGCAATCTGGGTAAGGGCGAGTACGGCGTATACAGTACCGTTATTCCCATTATTTCCTATCTGACGCTGCTGAGCCTTGGCTTGGGCAGCGCCTATGTGCGCTACTATTCCCGCGCTAAGGTGGCGCAGGATAAAAAGGAAATGGCCAAACTCAACGGTATGTTCATTGTTACCTATACGATTCTGGGTTTGGTACTGCTGCTTTTGGGTTTTGGCCTGTCCTTAAAGGGACGGCTGGTATTCGGCAACAAGTGGACAGCTGACCAGTTGGCTTTGGGCTGCAAACTGCTGCGCATTATGTCGGTGACGGCGGCGCTGTCTTTCCCGTTCAGCGTGTTTGAATCCCATGTGACCATCTACGAACGGTATTTGTTCCAGAAAATCGTTCTGATGGGTAAACAGGTGTTCAATCCGCTGCTGACGATTCCTTTGCTGCTGTTGGGATTCCGCTCGGAAGCGGTGGCATATATGTCGCTGTTTTTCACGGTGGCGAGCGGCGTATTGAATATGGGCTACTGCTTTGCCAAGTTGAAAATGCCCGTCGACTTCCGTCACTACGATTTCGGCCTGATGCGCGAGATGGTAGGCTTTACCGTCTGGGTATTTATTGGTATTGTGGTGGATAACATCAACTGGGGTATCGGCCAGTTGATGATGAACTGGCAGCACGGTGCAGAGTCAGCGGCTGTGTATAATCTGAGCAATCAGCTCAATACTTACTATCTGGCTTTTGCCACGGCTGTGGCCAATGTCATGACCCCGCGCGTACATCGTATGGTGGCTTCTCACGAGAAAAATTCGGAACTGAGTAAACTGTTTACCAAAGTGGGTCGCATTCAGTTTATCGTTATGATGATGGTGTTGCTTGGCTTTGTGGCTGTGGGTAAGGCGTTTATGGTGTCTTGGGCGCAGAGTGAAAACGCCACCACAGACTATGTCGTCACACTGTTGCTGTTTGCTTCTACATTGATTCCCGCCATTCAGACGGTGGGCCTGGAGATTCAGAGAGCCAAGAATATGCACAAGTTCCGCTCCATTTCCTATCTGATTATTTCTGTGATCAATGCGCTGCTGATGATCCCTATGTGCAAATGGTGGGGCGGTATTGGTGTGGCAGCCTGCATTCTGTTCACCACGCTGGTGGGGCAGGTACTGCTGATGAACTGGTACTATCGCGTACATATTCGTCTGAATATCCGCTGGTTCTGGAAGAAGATCTGCCAGCTGCTGCCGTCGATGATCGTGCCGTTACTGGTGGCGGTGGCAATCGCGGTATTTGTCGATATTCAGGGTTATTTCCAGATCATGCTTTGGGGCTGCGTATTTGTGGCTGTTTACTGCCTGAATCTATGGCTGTTCGGCATGAACCGTTATGAGCGCGGTGCGGTTACCAGACCGCTTATGAAGATTTTCGGAAAACTCAGCAGAAGATAAAGAAGGGAGGCGGCGGAGATGCCGAAAAAGAGTGGACGCAACACCAAGGCGCGGATCGTTTCCGCTGCCTGGAAACTGTTCTATGAGCAGGGGTATGAAAATACCACGGTGGAAGATATCATCTTTGAATCGGAAACCTCCAAGGGTTCGTTCTACCACTATTTCGAGGGTAAAGACGCTTTGCTTGGCTCGCTGTCTGTGCTGTTCGATGAAAAATACGAAGAACTGCGCGACCAGTTGAAGCCCGAAATGGATGCGATAGAAAAATTGATTTTCCTCAACCGCGAACTGTTTACCATGATCGACAACAGCGTATCGCTGGAATTGTTGGCACGCTTGTTCTCTTCGCAGTTGGTGACACGCGGCGAAAAGCACTTGCTGGATCGTAACCGCACTTACTTTAAACTTTTGCAGCAGATTGTGCGAGAGGGATTGGAAAGTGGCGAGTTGCGCGGTGATATGTCCGCCAATGAGATCGTAAAGGCCTATGCCATGTTTGAACGTGCGTTAATGTATGACTGGTGTCTGTCCGGCGGCGAGTATGCCCTGGCACGCTATGCCGCGCAGATGATGCCCATGTTTTTGGAGGGTTTTCGCAGAAAATAAAAATTATTTTTTGCTGCATAATTCTGTTATGGAAAAACGTACGGCATAAAAGCGTTGAAAATACAAGGGAAATTAAATATTAACATGAATGACGTACAGAATATATTCTGTACGTCATTCTGTATTTACGTCTATAAAAATGTATGGTATACTCCGTTCATTGATTCATTTACGAATAGGAGATTTTTACCATGTTTGGAACTGCTAACATCTGTATCATCATTGCCATTGTGGCTTACTTGTGCATGATGATTGTTATCGGCGTCGTATATTCTCGACGCAGCGCCAGCGATACGGCCGGCTTTTATCTGGGCGGCCGCGGCTTGAATCCCATTGTGGCGGCTATGAGTGCCGAGGCCAGCGATATGAGTTCCTGGTTGCTGATGGGTTTGCCCGGTGTGGCTTATGTCACCGGCGTGGCTGATGCGGCCTGGACGGCTATCGGTCTGGCATTGGGTACTTATTTGAACTGGCTGTTCGTGGCCAAGCGTCTGCGTATCTACTCCGCCCAGATCGATGCCATCACCGTACCTCAGTTCATTTCCAAACGTTTCGCTGATAACAAGCAGTTGTTGCGCGGCATCGGTGCTATTATCATCATCGTTTTCTTCATTCCCTATACGGCGTCCGGTTTTGCCGCTGTTGGTAAGCTGTTTAACAGTCTGTTTGGCTTCGACTACATGACTTGTATGCTGGTGGGTGCCGCTGTTATTATTGTTTACACCATTCTAGGCGGTTTTATGGCCGTGTCTACCACCGACCTGATTCAGTCTGTTGTTATGTCCATTGCATTGATCGTGGTGCTGCTGTTCGGTATTAAGTCTGCCGGTGGCTGGTCTGCGGTGTGCGATAATGCTAACAGTGTGGCCGGTTACCTGAGCCTGACCAAGATGGGCAATGTAGCCACCGGTGATGTGAGCAACTACGGTTTCCTGACCATCGTTTCTACCATGGCATGGGGTTTGGGTTATTTCGGTATGCCCCACATTCTGCTCCGTTTCATGGGCATTAAGGATCCCAAGAAGATCAAGACCTCCCGCCGTATTGCCTCCATCTGGGTGGTGATCTCCATGGCCGTCGCCATTGTGATCGGTATTGTGGCTTACGCTATGAGCCAGGCCGGTGCGATCCCCACTTTCGGTACCCAGTCCGAGGCTGAGTCTGCTATCATCAAGATTGCTGACCTGCTGAGCCGGAATGGCGTTGCTTTTGCTTTGATTGCCGGTTTGGTACTGGCCGGTATTCTGGCCTGCACCATGTCCACCGCTGACAGCCAGCTGCTGGCTGCATCTTCCAGTATCTCTGAGGACCTGCTGAGCGGTCTGTTTGCCATCAAGATGTCCAAGAAGACCACTATGTGGGTGGCTCGTATCACCGTGATCGTGATTTCTGTCATCGCCGTGTTCATCGCACGCGATCCCAACAGCTCCGTGTTTGGCATCGTGTCCTTCGCATGGGCAGGCTTCGGCGCTACCTTTGCTCCCGTCATCTTGCTGGCTCTGTTCTGGAAGCGCAGCAACAAGTGGGGTGCTCTGGCCAGCATGATCACCGGCGGCACTGTGGTGTTCGTATGGCACTATCTGCTCAAGCCCATGGGTGGAGTATGGGGCATCTATGAACTGCTGCCCGCCTTTATTCTTGCACTGATTGTCAACGTAGTGATTTCTTTGGCGACCGCTGCTCCCGAAAAGGGTACTGTGGATACCTTCAAAGAAGTGAAGGATCTGTGCAAAAATTAAGAAACGACAACATAAGAGATCCGGTTTTATGAGAAACCGGATCTCTTTTTGTATAGAAGAAAACCACTCGATAGGCGATTGATTAAAAGTAAATTCTTTGGCGACAATGTAGAATGGAGAAAGGCGTGAATTGTAGAGGAGGGGTATGTGCGCATACTATTGGGGATACTGCTCAAGGTGGCAGTATTAAGCTTTATGGGTAGATAAAGGGAAAGAGATGATATTGGGGGGCAGAAGTTACATGGGGCATTGCCCACGTAGGCAATGCCGAGGGATATTTATTTGCCAAAAAGAGGGCAGGAGAGAAGGATCGCAAAAAAGTCGAAAAGTTTTTAAATTTAGGGTTGACATTCCATGCGTGATACGGTATACTAAGCAAGTCGTCAGGGAACAGAACTGATGTATGACAAAAGAATATGGGGGTATAGCTCAGCTGGGAGAGCGCTTGAATGGCATTCAAGAGGTCAGCGGTTCGATCCCGCTTATCTCCACCAACATTTCACCTCGAAACTGTAAAGTTTTGGGGTGGTTTTTTTGTTTTTATTAACTTTTTAGGAGAAATTGTGTTTTTGACTTTTTTGCTGGTTTTACAGAAACCCACACAAAAACCCGCACGGGGGGTAAAATTTAATACAAAAATCCCGGACAGAGTGATTTCTGTCCGGGATCATTTTATGCCTGTTTAGCGGTGTCAGATTTTGCTTTCAGAGCATTTCGGAAGATGTCTCCGGCGGCTTTAATGGAGGTGGGGTCAGCGTGGGTGTACATCTTCAGCGTTATCCCTTTGTTGGCGTGGCCGAGTTTCTCACTGACAGAGGCAATGTCGGCGTGGTTGGTGATAGCAATGCTGGCAAAAGTGTGACGCAGCTTGTGTGGATGGAAATCAGGGATGCCGTATTTCTTGCCGAATCTTTTGAAGTACCGTGTGGGAGAGTCGGGATGCATTGGTTCAGGCTTCCCATCCTGTGAGAAGACATAAGGGGAGACACATTGCTCAACCTGCTCCAGACGTAGCTGCTTCAGGAGAGCCAAGACCTCTGGGCTGACATCTATGGTCCGCACAGAGGCAGCGGTTTT
>JAZLIB010000113.1:0-6962 GCA_045617185.1 Vescimonas sp. | reverse complement strand
ATTCATTCAAACCGTGAATGCTGTCAAGCTGGGCATCGCTGATGCGGAACGGCACAAAGCGGATGCAATGGTCGCTGACACGGCTGAAGTAGCGGGCATCGCTGGCGCCGGTCATCACATAAGGACTGGTCAGCACATCAGGAAATGCAGATTTCACCGCACGCTCTACCAGCTTAAACGGCGCGCTGTTAAAGTCAGTCAAAGGCGATTCAAAGCCGGGATCCAACACCTCCACCTCGATGTCGTACTTCTTTGCCAGTTTAGTGATGGCATCGATACTGGCCTTACCTCCCTGATGGTGACTAAAGCGCATATTACCGATGACCCATGCCTCCTGCGGCAGCACATTGGTGCCGTCACTGCCCTGCGCCATGGTGAAGGCCAACGTGGTTTTCAGCATAGCACCTGCCGCATTGGAAAAGGACGGTACCAGTTTGCGGATGGGCAGAGAAAAGAGATCCACATTACCCAACACCGTCTTGAGTGCGCCCTTCATGGTAGGTGCCATTCGCAAAAACATCTCACGGACGGTGGGAGAAATTTTCGCCTCAAAAATATCAGCTTTCTCTGCCGCCGTCATGAACTTACCCAATCGCACCAACGGTGTGTCCTTGCCGGGCATGGAGGCGTGGCCGCCATTACTGCGGGCGATAAACTTCAGATCCGCACAGCCCTTCTCCCCCACGCCAATCATGGCAAAGGTACCGTCAGCACCGCCGATGGGGTCATAGAGGATCATGCCGCCCTCGTCCAATATCATGTAAAACCGGATACCGCGCTCCTGCAATGTTTTGGAAATCAAATCTGCACCGGCACCGGTGGTTTCTTCCGTGCAGGCCGATTCAAAATATACATCACGCTCCGGCACAAAGCCATCGATCACCAGTTCCTCCGCCGCCTGCAGCATACCCCACAGACCGCCCTTGGTGTCCAATGTACCGCGTCCCCAGACCTTGCCGTCGGCGATATCGCCGGAAAACGGCTCATGTTCCCATGTGCCGGTGGCCTCCACCACATCGTGGTGGTTCATCAGCATAATAGGCTCTTTGGTAGAATCCTTACCTTTCCAGCGCATAAGAAAGCTGCCATCAAAGTCCTCCATTTCGCATACTGCGAAGATATGTGGGAAGGTCTGCTGCAGCAGTTCATGGAACGCATGGAATTTGGTGCGATCATTATCGCCAAATGCAGAAATCGTTTCGCATCGGATCAGTTTAGAAAGGGTCTTAGCGTATACTTGTGAACGCTCGTCCATATTAACTTTCCTCCGTCGATTTTTTGATATTATACCATATTTGATACACAATGGCAATTCCGTGTCGGCACTTTTATTGATATAATTCGCGCATAAGTATCTCTGTGGATAAACAAAAAAGAACGGCTTGTAGCCGTTCTTTTTTGTTATTCTTTTCTTTTATCACACTTACTCTGACAACCGGCACAGTTACCGCTGCAACCGGCACCCTTGTGGCGGATAATATAGCGTATCGCCATAACAACCGCCGTTAGAATCACAAGGATCAGCAAAACATCTAATATTGTCACAGCAGCATACCTCCGATCTGGCATACCGCAAAGGCAGCGACCCATGCCACACCGCATTGCATCAGAACCACAAAGAAGGCATCTATAGCGCTACCCAGTTCACGGCGAATAGTCGCAATCGCCGCTACGCAAGGCGTATAGAGCAGCGTGAATATAAGAAAGCTGATGGCGGTAAGGGGCGTAAAGAAGGCGCTCAGGGCACTGCCGAGAGATGCCATGCTGGTACCAAGCAGCACAGACATGGTGGACACCACCGCTTCCTTGGCCGTAAATCCGGAGATCAGCGCTGTCACCATACGCCAGTCGCCAAAGCCCAAGGGGCGGAAGAATATGGCAAGCCATTGGCCAATCAATGCCAACAGACTGTTGGCGCTGTCCGTCACCACATTCAAACGGGTATCAAAGGTCTGCAAAAACCAGATGATGATGGTGGCCACAAAAATGACAGTAAAGGCACGTTCTAAGAAGTCACGGGCTTTCTCCCACAGCAGAAGTCCCACGCTCTTAGCCGAGGGCATACGGTAATTGGGCAACTCCATCACAAATGGTACGGGCTGACCGCGGAAAGCCGTGTGCTTGAGTATCAAAGCCACCAGAATACCCATGACGATGCCGGTAACATAGAGCGCAATCATCACCAAAGCGCTATGCTTGGGGAAAAAGGCGGCAGAAAAGACTGCGTAAATAGGAATCTTTGCCGAACAGCTCATATAAGGCGTAAGCAGAATGGTCATCTTGCGGTCACGATCAGAGGACACAGTACGTGTGGCCATAATGGCAGGCACCGAGCAACCGAAACCGATCAGCATGGGCACAAAACTGCGGCCGGACAGCCCCACCTTACGCAACAGTTTGTCCATCACAAAAGCAACACGCGCCATGTAGCCGGTATCTTCCAAGATGGAAAGGAAGAAAAACAGCGTCACGATAATGGGCAGGAACGACAACACGCTGCCCACACCGGCAAAAATACCATCAACAATCAGGCTATGCACCACCGGATTGATACCGTAGAGCGTCAGTCCGCGATCCACCACGCCGGTCAGCGCATCAATGCCCATACTCAAAAGGTCTGACAAGGCAGCACCGATCACGTGGAATGTCAGATAGAAAATCAGAAACATAACCGCCAGAAACACCGGTATCGCTGTATATTTGCCGGTCAGCACCTTATCCATCTGCATAGAACGACGATGCTCCTTGCTCTCATGGCACTTGACCACAGAGGCCGCCACTACACCTTCGATGAAAGTATAGCGCATATCTGCCAGCGCAGCATTGCGATCCAGTCCGTTTTCCGACTCCATCTGCACGATACAGTGCTCCAGCAGTTCCTTCTCGTTCTGGTCCAGACCCATCTCGTCAGCAAATCCCTCTTCGCCTTCGATGAGTTTTGTGGCGCAGAATCGAGCAGGAATACCCAGACGCTCGGCATGGTCCTCAATAATATGTACCGCCGCGTGGATACAGCGGTGTACCGCTGAATCACCGGCGCAGAAGTCATATACTTTGGGCAGTACTTTCTGACGCGCCGTCTGCACCGCCTGATTGATCAGTTCCGACACACCCTCACCCTTGGAAGCCGTAATGGGAATGACCGGAATACCCAACATATCGGACAGTTTTTTCACATCAATGGTACCGCCGTTGGCATACACTTCGTCCATCATGTTCAGCGCCAGCACCATGGGTACACGCAATTCCAGCAACTGCAGCGTCAGATAAAGATTGCGCTCGATATTGGTAGCGTCCACAATATTGATGATACCATCTGGTTTTTCGTTAATAATAAAATCGCGGGATACGATTTCTTCCTGCGTATAGGGACGCAGAGAATATATGCCGGGCAGATCCACCACAGAGCAGTTTTTATACGCCTTGATCTCACCCATCTTCTGATCCACCGTCACGCCGGGGAAATTACCCACATGCTGATTGGATCCGGTCAATGCGTTGAAAAGTGTGGTCTTACCGCAATTCTGATTGCCTACCAATGCAAAAATCATGCCTTGACCACCTCTTCTACTTCAATTTTCTTCGCATCATCTACACGCAGCGTCAACTCATAGCCGCGCACGCGGATCTCAATAGGATCACCCATGGGAGCCACCTTTTGCAGCGTCACCCACGTGCGTGGAATCAGTCCCATATCCAGCAGGCGACAGCGCAATGCGCCTTCCCCGCCTACTGTTTTAATCACAGCCGTGCTGCCGATCTTCAGTTCGTTCAGCTTCATTTTATACCTTCTTCCGGAGTCTCTTTTTTACTTTCAAACACATATTAGCATAGGCTAACTCAGAAGTCAAGGAGAAAGTTACCCTATGCTAACTTGATTTTTTCCGGAACGTATGATATAGTATTTTTAATCATTGATGGGAGGATTGTATTATGCATTTGCAGGAATCCGGCGAAATGTATCTGGAAACGATCTATGTATTATCCAAGACTTCCAAAAGCGTGCGCTCCATCGATGTGGGCGAATATCTGGGATATTCCAAACCCAGTGTCAGCCGTGCCATGGGGCTTCTGAAAAGCGGCGGCTATGTCCTCATGGACGAAAGCGGCTTTCTGACCTTGACAGATGCCGGACGTGAAGTGGCAGAAAAAATCTATGAACGGCATACTGTTTTGACCGATTATTTAATGCGTTTGGGTGTAGACGAGGAAACCGCCACAGAAGATGCCTGCCGTATTGAGCACGTCATCAGCGACACTTCCTTTTCCGCCATAAAGCAATACGTAAATGAAAAATAAAGCTTTTTCCTGATAGACATCGCCGAATTCAGCTGATGTCTATTTTTTCGCTTATTTTCCTATAATTTTTGTGGATTTTATTCTTGATTTTCGCATGAATGCGATATATAATACAACACATATTTTGTAAAGAAAGAGGTGCTTACGCATGAGTAAGGTCTACATTCCCGAAGGCTACAAAACGCCGCTCTCCGTGTACGAGATGCAGCGTGCCATTGAATTCATTAAGAGCAATTTCCAGGTGAATCTGAGCAATGCGCTGAATCTGCGCCGCGTGTCCGCTCCCCTGTTTGTTGACGAGAATTCCGGTTTGAATGATAACCTCAACGGCGTGGAGCGCCCTGTTGCTTTTGATATCCCCGATGTTGGTGCCAACGGTCAGGTGGTGCATTCTTTGGCCAAGTGGAAGCGTCTGGCGCTCAAGCGCTATGAGTTCAACGTGGGCAAGGGTCTGTTCACCGATATGAACGCCATTCGCCGCGATGAAGAAGTGGATAACCTGCACTCCATCTACGTGGATCAGTGGGACTGGGAAAAGGTCATTGACCGCGAGGATCGCAATGAGAGTTATCTGCGTCAGGTAGTTCGTGCCATCGTAGGCGCTATCTGCGAAACAAACGATGCTTTGCAGATTGCTTTCCCCAGCCTGCATACTCAGATCTGCCGCGATGTGTACTTTGTTTCCACGCAGGAGCTGGAAGATCTGTATCCCGATCTGACCGCCAAAGAGCGTGAGAATCTTGTCTGCAAGGAGCACAAGACTGTGTTTCTGATGCAGATTGGCGGCGATCTGAAACGTTCCGGCAAGCCTCATGACGGCCGCGCCCCCGACTATGACGACTGGATGCTCAACGGTGACATTCTGTTTTGGGACGAAACGTTGGGGCGCTCCATCGAAATCTCCTCCATGGGTATCCGCGTTGACGAGGCCGCTATGGATCGTCAGTTGAACATCCGCGGCTGCAACGATCGCCGTGAACTTCCCTTCCACAAGATGCTGTTGGCTGGCGAACTGCCCCAGACCATTGGCGGCGGTATCGGCCAGTCCCGTCTGTGCATGCTTATGATCGGCACCTGCCATATCGGCGAGGTGCAGGCAAGTCTGTGGGATGCCAAAACCTGCGAAGAGTGCAAAAAGGCTGGTATCATGCTGCTGTAAAGCTGATTCACATCACAGGAAAAGTGATATTAAAAGAACCATTCTCCACGAGAATGGTTCTTTTTTCAGTTTATTTCGAAAGACTTTTCCAAAATCTCCGTCCATTCGTGACAAAAAAGAACCGTTCCGAAAGGAACGGTTCTTTTTTATTCATTAATCGCAAATATCAACCGAAACCTTAACGCCTTTGCGCTGGGCATAGGAACGCACCACGGTGCGGATCTCCTTGGCGATACGGCCCTGACGGCCAATTACCTTACCCATATCTTCGGGTGCCACGCGCAGCTCCAGCGTCAGCTCGTCGCCGTTTTCCACCTCGGTCACATTTACCTGATCCGGGTGTTCCACAAGGCTTCTTGCGATGTAGAGCAGCAAATCCTTCATGGTTTTGCCCCCGAATTACAGAACGTCGACCTTCTTCAGCAGAGCGCGAACGGTTTCAGTGGGCTGTGCACCGGTCTTGATCCACTCCTTGGCGCGGTCAGCATCGATCTTGATCTCAGCAGGAGATACGCAGGGATTGTAGGAACCGATCTCTTCGATGAAACGGCCATCACGGGGATAGCGGGAATCAGCGACGACGACACGATAGTAAGGAGCCTTCTTAGCGCCCATTCTTCTCAGACGAATCTTAACCATAGTTTGTTTCCTCCAATAATATAAATTTAAATTCTGTTTATTTCATAAATGCTGTTGCACTTATAGACTAAATTCAACGCAGACGCTTTTTACGGCCAAAACCGTGCATTCTGCCGCCCATGCCGGGCATACCACCCATACCGGGCATACCGCGGAACTTACCCTTGCTCATGGACTTTGTGAGTTGCTGAAGCATCTCAAATGATTTGAGCAGACGATTCACATCTACAACCTCCAAGCCGCAGCCTGCCGCAATGCGGCGCTTACGACTGGCGTTGAGGATCTGGGGATTCTCACGCTCCAGCGGGGTCATGGACTGAATGATGGCCTTGGTATGTGCCATCTGCTTTTCATCGATCTGACTGGGATCGAAGTTCTTTGCCATATTACCGGGCAGCATACCGGCGATCTGACTCAGATCACCCATATTCTGCAGCTGCTCCATTTGATCCAGATAATCACTCAGCGTCAGCTTGTTCTTGCGGAGCTTTTCCTCCAGCTTCTTGGCTTGCTTCTCGTCATACTGCTGCTCAGCCTTCTCGATGAAGGTCAGCATATCGCCCATGCCGAGGATACGGGATGCCATTCGGTCAGGGTGGAACAGCTCAATCATATCCAGCTTTTCGCCGGTGCCCACAAACTTGATAGGCTTGCCGGTGGTGGCCTTGATAGACAGTGCCGCACCGCCGCGGGCGTCACCGTCCAGCTTGGTGAGCATCACGCCGTCAATTCCCAGTGCCTCGTCAAAGGCAGAAGCGGCATTGACAGCATCCTGACCGGTCATGGCGTCCACCACCAACAATATCTCGTTGGGGTGTACCGTGGACTTGATGGCCTTAAGCTCGTCCATCAGCGCCTCATCGAT
>JAZLIB010000112.1:0-9654 GCA_045617185.1 Vescimonas sp. | reverse complement strand
ACCTCCAATTAAACATAATCATAGCACAGATATTCCGAATATGCAATAGAAAAAACAACAGCCCGTCCGAAGACAAGCTGTTGTTCTGGTAGCGGCGACTGGATTCGAACCGGTGACACCGCGGGTATGAACCGCGTGCTCTAGCCAACTGAGCTACGCCGCCATGCACATTACCTCGACAGGCAAGAATTAATATACCATATATCAGCGGATCTTGTCAACACTTTTTTTGCAAATTTGCCAAGAAAATTATGTAAGATACTAATGCAAATAGGGGAGAGGCCAAATACCTCTCCCCATGATATACCATCGCGAATTACTTTTTCAATTCGCCATTGGCGGCGGCGGTCAGATAGGCATTGATAAAGCCATCGATGTCGCCGTCCATGACGTTCTGAATGTTGCCCATTTCATAACCCGTGCGGGTGTCCTTTGCCAGCGTGTAGGGCATGAATACATAGGAGCGGATCTGGCTGCCCCACTCGATCTTCATCTGTACGCCCTTGATATCGCTGATCTTCTCAGCGTGTTGCTGGATCTTCAGTTCTGCCAGCTTAGCGCGCAGCATCTTCATGGCGTTATCGCGGTTTTGGAACTGGCTGCGCTCGGTCTGACAGAACACCACAATGCCGGTGGGCAGGTGGGTCAGACGCACGGCGGAGGAGGTCTTGTTGATATGCTGACCGCCTGCACCGGAGGAACGGCAGGCCTGCATCTCGATTTCCTCGGGACGGATCTCGATATCGCTGTCGTCGGGCAGCTCGGGCATGACTTCCAAGGCAGCAAAACTGGTCTGACGGCGGGCGTTGGCATCGAAGGGACTGACACGCACCAAGCGGTGGACGCCGTTTTCACTCTTCAGATAACCGTAGGCATTTTCACCCTCAATCAGAATGGAGGCGGACTTGATACCGGCATCGTCGCCTGCTTCATAGTCCAACAGCTGATAGGTGTAACCGTGGCGCTCAGCCCAACGGGTATACATACGGTAGAGCATCTCGGTCCAGTCCTGCGCTTCGGTACCGCCTGCGCCGGCGTGGAAGGACAGAATCGCGTTGTTGGCATCATATTCGCCGGTAAGGAGGGCGGCAAGACGGCGCTCTTCCATTTCCTTTTCCAGCGTTTCATAGCCCTCGACCACATCAGGGAGCAGGGAGGCATCGTCCTCTTCCTGTGCCATTTCGCACAAGGTCAGACAATCTTCCCAATCAGACACCAGACGGTCGTGCTTTTTCACCTTGTTATCCAGGCTCTTGATCTGACGAGATACCTTTTGGCTGCGCTCCAAATCGCTCCAGAATCCTTCCATCTCGCTTTCCTTCTGCAATTCGGCAAGTTCCTCGCGAGCCTTGGGAATGCCAAGTGCCTTCTCCAATTCGCCCAAAGCAGGTTCAAGTGCCAGCAATTTCTGCTTGTACTGGTCGTATTCAATGACTGCCATTGTAGTCACTCCTTGTTCATTCAATTTCGTTAACTGATTTATTATATCCAAAATGGCCGGATATGTAAAGGACAATTGCATTTTTTTACCTTATTTGCAGAAAAACGCCCCACCAATGCATACGATCAACGGCAAATACTGACAAAATACCGTGAGCATGAACTTTTGTAATGCCGGTTTCCTGCGTGATTACCGCCGTATTACTGGAGTTCTCATACGGAATGCGACGAAAAAAGATAACGGAATAAGAGTATATTGGAGGAAATACTCTTGCTTTTGGCGAAGATACATAATTGACAAGGGCGCTAAGAGTTGATACAATAAATTACGTAATTGTAAAAGCATATAGATCGTCATTCCGATTCGAAATGACGGGAGGAGGTGCCGGATGTCTGTGGGACAGTATGTCATAGGCGGCTTGCTGGGACTGGTTTTTGGATTTGCGGTGGCGTGTTGCAGCGCGTTGCTGACGAAGAAGAGCTTGAAGAAAGGCAAGTCCGCTGCTGTGATGGGCGTAAGTTTTTTACGTCAGTTGATGGACATTGCGGCACTTTTTATTGTTTTTTTGCTGCGTAATGTATTGCCGTTCCCACTGTATGCGGTGTTGATCGGCACCGCGCTGGGTTTGAGCGTTGGCGGCGTTCTATTGTCGATACGCATGGGAAAAAAGCTGGAGAACGAACAGCAGGATTGATTTACATGAAATATTTGGTAGAGAGGTGAAACTATGGAAGATACCACAAATGTTTTATTTTCCATCGGACCGTTGGAGGTAACAAAGGCGGTGGTGTCGATGTGGGTGATTATCGCCGTCATAGCCATCGTCTGCTATCTGGCAACACGAAAGCTGAAGGATGTGCCCGGCCCATTGCAAAATGCGGCGGAAATGGCTGTGACGAAGCTGCAGGATTACTTTGCCGGCAGTATGGGGCCGGAGAACGGACGCCGCTATTTCCCCATTATGGCGACATTTTTCATCTTTATCATTGTCAGCAACTATTCGGGTTTGCTGCCCGGCGCAGGTAAAGCGTTTGCCGTTCCTACGGCGAATCTGTCTACCACAGCGGGTCTGGCAATTATCGCATTTTTTACTACCCACGTTGTGGGTGTGAAACGCAGAGGATTTTTGGGCTACTTAAAAACATTTCTCACCCCCTTTGCGTTGATGCTGCCGCTGACGTTGATCGAGCAGGTGGTGCGCCCGTTCTCACTGGCGCTGCGACTGTACGGCAACTTGTTCGGCGAGGAAATGGTCACCGAACAGTTGGGGAATATATTCCCGTTGGTGTTGCCCCTTGTCATGCAGGTGCTGAGCCTGCTGTTCTGCCTGATTCAGGCAATCGTCTTTACGATGTTGCTGTCTGTCTATATTGATGAAGCTGTGACAGATGAGGAATAAAGCAGTTTGTAAATTTAATTTAACAATAAAAAAATTTAGGAGGAAACACAAATGAGCACAGGAATCATTGCATTGGCTGCCGCGTTGGCAATCGCATTGAGCACAATCGGCCCCGGTATCGGTCAGGGTATTGCCGCGTCCAAAGCTATGGAGGCAATGGCACGTCAGCCGGAATTGGCAGGTACCATTCGTTCCAACATGATTATCGCGCTGGCGCTGATGGAGGCGCTGACAATCTACGGTCTGTTGATTGCATTCATGCTGGTCGGTAAGGTGTAAGCAACACAGAGGAGTAAAGGAGGCACACGCTTTGAGCATTAATGTGTCAGAAGTGATCTGGACCGTCATTTGCTTTTTTGCGCTGCTATTTGTGCTGAAAAAATTCCTCTTTAATCCGTTGATCCACTTCATGGATGAGCGCAAAGCCCGCATAGAGGCAGGCTTGGCAGAAGGCCGTGAGGCACAGCAGAAAAAAGAGGAAAATGCCGAGGAATTGAAAGAGAGCTGGAAGGTTCGCAGTGCCGAGGCCAAGCAATTGCTGGCAGAAGGAAAAGCCGCTGACGAAAAGGAGCGCTCCAAAGTGCTGCAGCAAGCACAGACTGAGGCGACGCAAGCTATGCGTCAAGCGCAAGAACGAGTGCAGCAAGAGGGCGACCAGGCTCGCAGTGAAGTGAACGAGAAGATGGATGAACTGGTGGATGTGTTGGCAAAGCAACTGCTGCCGAACACAGAGCCGGAATATGTCAACGAATAAAACCGGTGCAATCCGGAATATCCCATAGGAGAGGGGTGATGAAGCGGACATGACAGGTAAAGAAATTTTATTTGCAGTAATCAACTTTGTGATTTTGTTCGGCGCGTTAGGCTTGCTGACACGCAAAATGATCGTGAAAATGTTCCGGGGTCGAAAGGAACAGATCTCCGACGAACTGGAGCAGGCAGAGCAGGCTCGACAAGAAGCAAAGGATCTGAATTCTGATGTGGAGTCCGCCAAACAGGAAGCAGCGCAGCGAGAACAGGCGCTGTTATCCGATACTCACCGGCAAATGCAGGAAAACAGCGAGGCAACGGCACAGCGAGGCCGTGAAGAGGCCCAGACCTTGCTGGATAATGCAACAAAAACAGAAACGCAGCTGCGCCAGACCATGCGCTCTCAGGTCAGTGCCGATGCCATTCGACAAGTGGCGGCACAGACCGGCGAGGTGTTGAAACAAAATGAGTTTGCTTCGGCCCGCCAGGCTATGACGCAGCGCTTCATTGAGCAGGTAAAAGAATTAGTGGCAGCAATGCCCAGTGATATTTTGACTATGAACGAACTGAAGAAATTAGATATTTCTATTGCCAGCCCCGAACCGCTGAGCGAGGAGGAAATGAAGAAGCTGACACAGATTTTGTGCGAAACTTTCATTTCCTGCCACAATGAGGTGGATGAAAACTTGATCGGCGGCGTGCGGATGCGTGTAGGCGATACAGTATATGATGGTTCTCTGAGCCACCAGCTGGATCGACTGAGTCAAGCGGTGGAATACAACACCCGCAACGAGGACAAGGAAGAGCAATCTATGCTGGAGGGCATTCGTGAGCAACTCAAGAACGCCGACAACAGTATTGATGTATTCCAGACCGGCGAAGTTATCAGCGTCAGCGATGGTATTTGCCGTGTGTCCGGCTTAGCCGACGTAATGGCCGGTGAGATGCTGCTGTTTGAAAGTGACTTGCGCGGCATGGTCATGGATCTGGAAAAGGATAATGTAGGTGTCGTCCTGCTGGGCGACTTCTCTCGGGTGCAGGAGGGCGAATCCGTTCGCCGTACCGGTCGTATTATTGAAGTGCCCGTAGGTGAGGCAATGTCCGGCCGTGTGGTGGATGCATTGGGTCGTCCTGTGGACGGTAAAGGTCCTATTTTCAATGACGGCTTCCGTGCTATTGAAAGCCCTGCACCCTCCGTGCTGGATCGTCAGCCGGTGAAGGTGCCGCTGCAGACCGGTATCAAGGCCATTGATGCGCTGGTGCCCATCGGACGCGGCCAGCGTGAGTTGATCATCGGTGACCGTCAGACCGGTAAGACTGCCATTGCGCTGGATGCCATCATTAACCAGAAGGGCAAGGGCGTGCAATGTATCTACGTGGCCATCGGACAGAAGGAGTCCACTGTGGCGAATGTAGTGCAAAAGCTCCGTGAGCATGATGCCATGGCATATACCACCGTTGTGTGTGCACATGCCTCCGAACCGGCGCCCATGCTGTATATTGCGCCCTATGCCGGCGCAGCCATTGGCGAGTATTTCATGTATCAGGGCAAGGATGTGCTGATCGTTTACGATGACCTGAGCAAGCAGGCTGCGGCATACCGTGAAATTTCTCTGCTGCTGCAGCGCCCACCCGGACGCGAGGCCTATCCCGGCGATGTGTTCTACCTGCACTCCCGCCTTTTGGAGCGTGCGGCCAAGCTAAGTGATGCCGCCGGCGGCGGTAGCATGACGGCACTGCCCATTATCGAAACTCAGGCAGGTGATATCTCTGCCTATATTCCCACCAATGTTATTTCTATTACGGATGGCCAGATCTTTTTGGAAACCAATCTGTTCCATTCCGGTATCCGTCCGGCTATCAATGCGGGTCTTTCCGTGTCGCGTGTAGGCGGCGCAGCCCAGATGCCCGCCATGAAGCAGGTGGCAGGCCGTCTGCGTACCGATCTGGCGCAGTACCGTGAGCTGGCCTCCTTTGCCCAGTTCGGTTCGGATCTGGATAAGGCTACACAGGCTACGCTGACACGAGGCGAGCATATGACCGAACTGTTGAAGCAATTGCAGTTTGCCTCCATGGAAGTAGAGGATCAGGTCATTGCCATTTTTGCCGCCAACGAAGGCTTTGCCGATGATGTGGCGCTGACGGATATGGCACGCTTTGAGGCAGAGGTTATTCCTTATGTGAAAAAGGAAATGCCGGAGCTGGTGGAAACCATCCAAGCCGGCAAGAAGATTCCCGGAGATATGCTGGACGCTTTGCGTATTACCCTCCGGGCATTCAAGGAAACCTTTTAATCCACCAATCAAACTAAGGAAAGGAGGGGAGGAATCATGGCCAATATGCGTGAGATCCGAGCACGGATCACCAGCGTAAGAAACACACAGCAGATCACCAAGGCGATGAAGATGGTCGCTGCGGCGAAGCTGCGCCGTGTGGAAAGCAATATGGACGACATTCGTACCTTTGCCGAGCATAGTCAGACGATTCTTGATGAATTGCTGGCCGGAGAAAATGAGTACAGCAATCGATTCCTCATCCCCCATAAGGAAGTAAGGCGTGTTTGCTATGTGCTGTTTGTGGGCAATCGCGGGTTGTGCGGTGTGTATAATCATGCCATTCTCCGCTATGCACAGGAATTGCTGGACAAGGAAACACGGGAGGCCTTTGTGGTGGTTTGCGGCCATTGGGGCAAGGATGTGATCGCCCAGACGGGTCTGCCCGTCAGCGAAACCTTTGCCGAGCTGAGCGATACGCCGACCATGCAGGATGCGCTGCCGGTATCAGAATACCTCAAGCGTCTGTATCTGAGCGGCGAGGCAGATGAGATCCATCTGATCTATCAGCACTATCAATCGGTGCTGCAGCAGATGCCTTGCGTGACGCAGCTGCTGCCTGCCGCGCCGAAGGCGAAACGGGAAACGGCAAACGACTATATTTTCGAGCCGGATGCTGCGATGATTCTGGAAAATATCATGCAGCTTTATATCAATAACACGGTTTTGTCTGCGATGTTGGAGGCGAAGGTGGGCGAGCAGGCGGCTCGTATGACCGCCATGAGTGCCGCGACCGATGCCACCACGGAACTGATCGGCGATTTGAGCCTGAAGATGAACCGTGCCCGTCAGGCCGCCATTACAACCGAGATCGCCGAGATTGTCGGCGGCGCAAATGCTTTAAAAAAGGCAAAAAAATAGTGCCGTTTTTGCGGCAGAATGGAGATTCTTATGCAACATGGTATCGTCAGAAGGGTGACAGGCCCTGTCGTGGATGTTCAGTTTCCTGCCGGACATCTGCCTGATATTTATAATGCCATTGAGGTCCAGCTGGAGGATCGGAAGGTCGTCATGGAGACCATGCAGCAGATGGGCGATAATACGGTGCGCTGCGTGTCGCTGTTCTCCACAGATGGCATTTCCCGCGGCGCAGCCGCTGTGGATACCGGCGCTCCTGTGACCATGCCCGTGGGCGAGGCTACGCTGGGCCGTATGTTCAATGTGATTGGTGAGCCGATTGACGGCAAGGGCGCTGTGGAGGCTGAACGTCTGCCTATCCACCGTTCTGCCCCCACATTTACCGAAGTGGTGCCTTCTACTGAAATTCTGGAGACGGGCATCAAGGTAGTCGATCTGCTGGCACCCTATTCCAAGGGCGGCAAAATCGGTCTGTTCGGCGGTGCCGGCGTAGGCAAAACTGTTTTAATTCAGGAACTGATCCGCAATGTGGCCTATGAGCACGGCGGTTATTCCGTGTTTGCCGGCGTGGGCGAGCGTTCCCGTGAGGGTAATGATCTGTGGAATGAAATGACGGAGTCCGGCGTTATCAACAAGACGGCGCTGGTGTTCGGCCAGATGAATGAGCCTCCCGGAGCCCGTTTGCGTGTGCCGCTGTCCGGCTTGACCATTGCCGAGAACTTCCGTGATAAAAGCGGACAGGATGTGCTGCTGTTTATTGATAATATTTTCCGTTTCACTCAAGCAGGTAGTGAGGTGTCGGCTCTGTTGGGCCGTATGCCTTCTGCTGTGGGCTATCAGCCTACACTGGCAACGGAAATGGGTACGCTGCAGGAGCGCATTACCTCCACCCGCAACGGTTCTGTCACTTCCGTGCAGGCGATCTATGTCCCTGCCGACGACCTGACTGACCCTGCACCTGCGACAGCCTTTGCCCATCTGGACGCCACCACCGTGCTGGATCGTGGCATCTCCGAATTGGGCATCTACCCGGCGGTGGATCCACTGGCCTCCACCTCTCGCATTCTGGAGCCTGCCGTGCTGGGAAAGCGCCACTACGATACGGCCCGTGCTGTGCAGAGTGTGTTGCAGAAGTATAAGGAATTGCAGGACATCATCGCCGTTTTGGGTATGGATGAGCTGAGCCTGGAGGATAAAGCTGTGGTTAACCGTGCCCGCCGAATCCAGCGCTTTTTGTCCCAGCCTTTCCATGTGGCTGAAAACTTTACCGGTCTTGAGGGCAAGTATGTGCCGCTGGAGGAAACCATTCGCGGTTTTGAGGTGATTCTGGGCGGTGAGTGCGATGACATTCCCGAGCAGGCATTCCTGATGTGCGGCAGTATTGACGAAGTCATCGCCAAGCGCAATAAGATGTAAGGTGAGCGAGATGAACGATCAGATCCATCTGCAAATTGTCACCGCTGACGGTGTCGTTTATGACGGCCGATGCGGCTATGTGGAACTGCCTTTGGATGGTGGCGGTATCGGTGTGCTGCCGGATCACGCGCCCACCATGGGCGCTGTAACAGACGGTATTTTAAAATGCCGCACAGCTGACGGTGAGGTGATCGTTGCCGTGGGGCAGGGTGTGGTGAATATCTCTCATAATGAGATCATTTTGCTCGCCCGCAATGCGGAGCTGGCGGAGAATATCGATGCAGAGCGCGCCGCAGCTTCCGAGAAGCGTGCCCGTGAGCGACTGTCAGATAAGAGCGGCAGTTGGGATATGCTCCGCGCCGAGGCGTCGCTGCACCGTGCGTTGGCACGACAGACGGCTGTCCGTCTGCGTGGCAGATAAAGAGAAAATAAAAGGACACCCCGAAAGGGAGGCTACATAAGGAAGTAGCCTCCCTTTCGGCTTTTGTAATCAGCTGGAATGATTGAATTGATAGGACAAATCAAAAAATCATTTATTGTGGAGGATTACAAAATGGATAAGTACATCATTGATGAAATAACAGGATTGAAATACGAGCTTGTCGGAGACTACTACCTTGTTGCCGGTGATGATGATCCAGAAGAACGTCCCATCGGGATATGGGGAGGTCGGCACCTACGTCATCTGAAACAGCACCACAAGATCGTTTACGCCAAATTGCTGACAAACGGGAAACTGAACGACTATCTTGCAGACCTGAACGAGCAGGCTGAGGATATGTTCTCTCGGCTGATAAAAGAACTTGTCGAAAAGGAAGGTATCACAGAAACGCTCAAAGCAGAAAATCAGATGCTTTGGGTACAGCTAATGAACGCAGTACGGGAAGCGGCAACGGAGATCGTCAATAACGACCTGATATACACATAACAGACGCACGGCGGCGGGGAGCATCCCTGCCGCTTTTTTGCTTGTAATAATTGTGTGAAGGTCCTTGACAAATCGAAAAATATCGATATAATATATAGCGTGATCACAAGTTCGTTTGAAGGAGGTGTTCGGATGGAACTTGACGAAAAACGCACTCCCGTAGTTTTCAAAGCGTTATGCGACGAAAACCGTGTGCGGATACTCAAATACCTGATGGACGGCGAGAAATGTGCCTGCAAGCTGCTGGACGATCTGAATATCGCACAGTCCACGCTTTCCCATCATATGAAGGTACTGACGGATTCCGGCTTAATCATCGGACGAAAAGAAGGCAAATGGATGCACTACTCCATTTCTTCAGATGGTATTGACATCGCCATCGGCTATCTGAACGTACTGAAAGAAAACGGATGCACTTGCAATAACAAGTCGTGCTGTGAAAAATAATAGCCATTTTTCCGGCACGACTATATTTCAGGACTATATATCGACAGATTTAGATATATAGATTGATTGGAGGGTTTTTATG
>JAZLIB010000111.1:0-3570 GCA_045617185.1 Vescimonas sp. | reverse complement strand
GATCTCACCGCCGCAGGACTGACAGACAAAAGTACGGATCTCGCTGCTCTCCGCATCGCTCCACTCCGAACTCGGCTGTGTTTCCCACGTCATATCGTCAGGCGCATCTGCCTTCAGATCCTCATCGAAGCCCTGCAGGGTTTCCACTTCAAACTCCGTATCGCAATACGGACATTTCATTTTCTGTGAGGTACTGTCAAACGCAATCGCACCGCCGCAGCAAGGACATTTGTATTCTTGCAATACCGCCATGTGTTTATCCTCCTTACTGTGCGCCGGTTTTACTGGATATCGCTGTCGTCAAACACATCGCCGCACTCAGGGCAGAACTTGGGCGGATTGTGGGGATCCTCAGGAGTCCAACCGCACTTATCGCACTTATAGAGAGGTGCACCGGCAGGCTTCTTAGCGCCGCAGTTCTGGCAGAACTTACCCTGATTGACAGCGCCGCAGGAGCAGGTCCAACCGTCAGCCACGGGCTTGGGGCTGCCGCACTCGGGGCAGAACTTACCGGTAGCGGTTGCGCCGCAGGAACACTTCCAGCCGTCAGCAGGGGTCTGAGCAGCCTGTGCTGCTGCCTGCTGCTGACCCATAGCGAACAGATTCTGTGCGTTGACACCGCCGGCATTCATAGCCATGTTCATACCCATGAAGCCGTTCATAGCACCGTTGGCATTGCTGGCCGCAGCCTTCATGGCATCAGCCTGCGCACCCACCATCGTGGCAGCGGCCATGTTGGGATCGCGCAGCATGGCGGTGCGCTGCGCTTCCTTGATCATCTCGGTGTCCTCATCGGGCAGCGTCACAGAGCCCAATGCGATGGATACCACTTCCAGACCGCGCAGTTCGCCCCACTTCTTGGTCAGCACCTCGTTCATGGCGTCTTCCAGATCGGTGTTGTGGGCAATGATCTGATTGGGACGCAGTTCCATATCGCTCAGTTTAGCCAGAGCAGGCTGCAGAGCGCTGATGAACTCGGTCTTCAACTGACCGTCCAACTGGGCGCGGTCATACTGGGTTGCCACGTTACCGCAGACATTGGTATAGAACAGAATGGGGTCTGCAATACGGTAGGAATACACGCCGTTGCAGCGCAGGGACACATCTACGTCCAAACCGATGCGGCTGTCCACCACGCGGAACGGAATCGGGTTCGGTGTGCCGAACTTATTGTCGATCAGTTCCTTGGTATTGAAATAATAGATACGCTGATCCTTGCCGGTATCACCGCCGTAAGTAAAGCGATCCACCATTTTGGCAAAGGTATTCTTTACACTCTCGCGCAGGCTACCCTCAAAAATGGTAGGCTCGGTGGAAGTATCGAAGGTGTATTCGCCGGGCTCGGCGCAGACTTCCACGATCTTGCCCTGCTCCACAATAACCATGCACTGACCGTCAGCCACGGCGATGCCAGAGCCGTTGGTGATAATATTATCACTGCCTCTGGTGTTGGAGGAGCGGCCGGAAACGCGCTTCTGGCCCTTGGTCATCATCACATCTGCGTCCAATGCCTCACAATAGAAAAATTCTTTCCACTGATCCGCCATAACGCCGTTGAATGTACCCAATGCAGCTTTAATCAGACCCATAATTATTTCTCCTTTAATCTTTATTCATCTATTTGTCGTTTGGCAAGTAGTTCCTAATCTGCCATTATATATATTATATATGAATTTCCATATTATTTCAAGGAGTTTTGCTGATTATGACGAAAACAACAGATGGTCGTTTTCCTTGACACATACGCCTTTTTACTGCTATATTGATAGGCAAGCATAAAAGGAGGGCATTGCTATGAAAACTCGCATTGAGCATGATACTATGGGTGAAATTTGCGTTCCCGCGGATAAATACTGGGGCGCACAGACCCAGCGAAGTTATGAAAATTTCAGAATTGGCTGCGAGAAGATGCCTATTGAGATTATCCGCGCCTTTGCCATCATGAAAAAGGCCGCTGCATTGGCGAACGAATCGCTGAACGTACTGGATCATCGCCGTGCTGCCGCCATCGCGCAGGTCTGCGATGAAATCACAGTCGGCACATTGGACGAGCACTTCCCTCTCGTTGTTTGGCAGACTGGCAGCGGCACGCAGAGCAACATGAATGTCAACGAGGTCATTGCCAACCGTGCCAACGAACTGCTGGGTGAAAAACTGATCCACCCCAACGATCATGTCAACTGCTCCCAGAGTTCCAACGACACCTTCCCCAGCGCCATGCACATTGCCGCGCTGACCGCGATTGAAGGCGGCGTTCTGCCCCGTTTGCAGGAACTGCACAGTGCGTTTACTACCCTCAGCGAGCGCTATGGCGATGTCATCAAATTAGGCCGCACCCATTTGCAGGACGCTACCCCCCTCACCTTAGGTCAGGAAATCAGCGGCTGGGCGGCCATGCTCAATAAAGACGAGGCTATGCTCCGAACCGCCTGCGAGGGTCTGCGTGAACTGGCGCTGGGCGGCACGGCGGTGGGCACGGGTCTGAACGCGCCCATTGGCTTTGATACGCTGGTTGCCGAAAAAATCTCCGAACTCACCGGCAAGCGTTTTGTCAGCGCCTCTAACAAGTTCCAGGCGCTGACCAGCAAGGATCAACTGGTGTTTGCTCACGGCGCCTTGAAGGCCTTGGCGGCAGACCTCATGAAGATCGCCAACGATATCCGTTTCCTCGCCAGCGGTCCCCGCTGCGGCTTGGGCGAACTGAATATCCCGCAAAACGAGCCCGGCTCGTCCATCATGCCCGGCAAGGTCAACCCCACGCAATGCGAGGCCGTGACCATGGTGGCCGTGCAGGTCATCGCCAACGATGTGGCGGTGGGTATGACTGCCTCTCAGGGCAACTTTGAGTTGAACGTCTATATGCCGGTGTGTATCTATAATTTCCTGCAGTCCGCCCGTCTTTTAGGCGATGTGATGCTCTCGTTCCGTGAGCGCTGCGTGGAGGGAATTACCCCGAATTACGAAAAAATCCAGTCTTACCTGGAAAATTCTCTCATGTTGGTCACGGCACTCAGCCCCGTCATCGGTTATGAAAATGCCGCGCTGATCGCCAAGACTGCCCATGCACACGGCTCCACCTTGCGTGAGGAGGCCGCTGCGTTAGGTTTTATGACCGCAGAAGAATTTGACCGCATTGTCCGACTCGAGCAGATGATCGGTCCGAAAGCATAAATAGGAGGCTTAATAATGGATTACGCAAAAGAATCCCTGCGTCTGCACGAGCAGTGGCAGGGTAAAATCGAGGTTGTGGCCACCGTTCCCGTGGCCACCAAGGACGATCTCTCCCTTGCTTATACTCCCGGCGTGGCACAGCCCTGCCTGGAAATTCAAAAGGATCTGAGCAAAAGTTATCAACTGACCCGCCGCCACAACCTGTGCGCTGTGATCACCGACGGCAGCGCCGTTCTGGGCCTGGGCGACATCGGCCCCGAGGCCGGTATGCCCGTGATGGAGGGCAAATGCGTGCTGTTCAAGTCCTTCGGCGGTGTGGACGCGTTCCCTCTTTGCGTCAACACCAAGGACGTGGATGAGTTCGTGGACACCGTCTATCACATCTCCGGCTCTTTCGGC
>JAZLIB010000110.1:0-5906 GCA_045617185.1 Vescimonas sp. | reverse complement strand
GTGATGGAGGGCAAGCGCCGCATTATGCTTGGCTCCAACAACTATTTGGGATTGACGATCCATCCCGAAATCGTGGAGGCCGGTATCAAGGCCTTGGAACAGTACGGCACCGGTTGCTCCGGCTCCCGTTTTCTGAACGGTACGCTGGATATGCATTTGGAACTGGAGCATGAATTGGGCCAGTTCCTACGTAAACCCGGTATTGTCACATTTGGCACCGGATTCCAGTCCAATGTAGGTATTATCTCCGCTTTGGTCGGTATGCACGATTATGTGATCTGCGACCGCGAGAATCATGCCAGTATCTATGCCGGCTGCCAACTTAGTTACGGCAAAATGCTGCGCTATCGCCACAGTGATGTGGCAGATTTGGAAAAGCAACTGCAGCGTGTGCCGGAGAAAAATGGTGCACTGATCGTTACCGACGGCGTCTTTTCCATGGGCGGCGATATTGCCAAACTGCCGGAAATCTGCGCGTTGGCAAAGAAGTACGGCGCGCGTGTGATGGTAGACGATGCTCACGGCTTAGGCGTGTTGGGAGAGGGCGGCCGCGGTACAGCCAGTTACTTCGGCCTGGAGGATCAGGTAGATGTGTATATGGGTACCTTCTCCAAATCTCTGGCATCTCTGGGCGGGTATATGGCGGCCAGTAAGGAAGAGGCAGACTATGTGCGCCATTCGTCCCGTCCCTTTATTTTCTCGGCATCGATTCCGCCTGCTAACTGCGCTACCGCATTGGCGGCGCTACGTCATCTGGAAAAACATCCCGAATTACCTGAACGTCTGAAGGAACTGAGCCTGTATGCCCGCAAGGGTATGACGGAGCGCGGCCTGACCATTCGTGAGTCTGCACTGAATGCACCTACACCCATTATCCCAATCTATACCTACGAAACCTATCGCACATTGGATGTGGCGGCTAAGATCTATGACCGGGGCGTGTATGTCAATCCCACGTTGCCGCCTGCTACACCGGAAGGCGAGGCACTCCTACGCACCAGTTACATGGCTACCCATACCGAGGCGCTGCTGGACGAGGCTATGGATATCATGGCAGACGTGTTGGTGAATGAACATGAGTAAGGTAGCGGTAGTGACCGGAGGAACTTCCGGTATCGGTAAGCAGACCGCATTGGCGCTGCTGCATGAGGGCTATACGGTATATGAACTGAGCCGTCGTGAGGTGGGTGTAAAAGGGCTTAACCATATTGTGGCCGATATCACCAAAGAGGATACTGTCAAGGCGGCGATTGCGCAGGTGATGGCGGCAGAAGGACACATTGATGTGCTGGTGAACAATGCTGGCTTCGGTATTTCCGGGGCAATAGAGTTTACCACTACGGAAGATGCCAAGCGCTTATTTGATGCCAACTTCTTCGGTATGGTGAATCTCAACCGCGCAGTAATTCCTATTATGCGCGAGGCAGGTAGGGGACGCATTGTGAATCTGAGCAGTGTGGCGGCACCCGTACCCATTCCGTTTCAGGCTTACTATTCAGCGACTAAGGCGGCGGTGAATGCCTATACCATGGCGCTCGCCAATGAACTGCGTCCCTATGGCGTGACAGTTTGCGCCGTGCAGCCCGGTGATATCAAGACCGGCTTTACGGCGGCCCGTGAAAAAGTCATCATAGGCGATAATGTATACGGTGGACGGATTGAGCGCTCTGTGCATCGCATGGAGCACGATGAGCAGACCGGTATGGATCCGGCGGTAGCAGGTAAGTTCATCGCCAACGTGGCAATGAAGCAAAACGTGAAACCCCTGTATACCATCGGTGCCAGCTATAAACTGTTTGTGATTCTCAGCCGCATTCTGCCTTGCCGATTTCTCAACTGGATGATCGGACTGCTATATGCCAAATAAAATAGGAAAGACGACCCGACAACGGTCGTCTTTTTTTTACAATCTGTTCGCCGTATCGCGTACAGAAGAATATAACTTGACAGAATCTCGTGTGTTCGTTATAATAATCCTTGCGCGCTTTAAATAAAAAAAGAATGCGCAGAGGAGGAAAAGAATGGAGAACAATAAAGGAGCATTTAAATCCAATTTTGGATTCTTGATGGCAGCGCTCGGCTCTGCCGTTGGACTGGGCAATCTGTGGTCTTTCCCCTATAAACTGGGTATGGGTGGAGGCTTTGCCTTTATACTGGTGTATGTGGTGTTGTGCATCACTGTGGGTTATCCGCTGGTGCTGTCGGAAATCGCTTTGGGACGCAAGACACAGAAGGCGGCCATCGAGGCTTATTCCACCATTAAACCCGTGTGGAAGTTTAACGGTGTCCTGCAAACGCTGGTACCGTTTTTGCTGATCTGCTTCTACTGCACGTTCGGCGGTTATATTACCCGTTATCTGGTAGGCTCTGTAGGCGCATTGTTCGGTGGATCTCTGGCAACATCTGATCCCGGTGCCTTCTTTGGCGGATTTTACAGTAATGTGCCTATGGCTTTGATTTATATGCTGGTATTCCTGGCTATCACTATGGTGATTGTGCTGGGCGGCGTGTCCGGTGGTATCGAGAAGTTCTGCAAGGTTGCTATGCCTGCGCTGTTCTTTATGCTGGTCATCATTGTAGTGCGTGCATGCACACTTCCCGGTGCAGGGGAAGGTCTGGCCTTCCTGTTCAAGCCCAACTTCTCCGGTATGACAACAGCCAAGGGCTTTTTTGACACGCTGAGTCTTGCCGGCGGACAGATGTTCTTCTCTCTGTCACTGGCTTCTGCCTGCCTGATTGCCTACGGTTCTTATCTGAGCAAGGGTGAGAATCTGAAGAAGGATTCCATCGTGATCGTGATCGGTGACTCTCTGGTTGCCATTTTGGCCGGTATGGCTATCATGCCCGCCGTATTCTCTTTCGGTCTGGAACCCGGTGCAGGCCCCGGTCTGCTGTTCGTGTCCATGACCACGGTGTTCCAGTCCATGGGTGCAGCCGGTAAGGTGTTCCAGCTGCTGTTCTGGGCATTGGTATTCATTGCGGCACTCAGTTCTTCCATTGGTATGATGGAAGGCGGTATCTCCGCCATCATGGATAACCAGCTGAAGAAGGGTAAATCGCCCAAGCGCTGGAAGATCACACTGATTACAGCCGTGATCGCTCTTGTGGGTAACTTCCTCACCACTGCCGATGCACTGGGCGAGGGTTCTTGGATGCAGTGGTTCCACATCTTCGGTCAGCCCGATGTGTTGGACGTGTGGGACTGCATCGCCGAAGGTATCCTGATGCCCTTGACGGGACTCATCATGGCAGTTATTCTGGGATGGATTGCGCCCCGTTGGGTGGAAGATGAATTTAACGGCGGCAAGAAGTTCTACCGTTTTTGCATCAAGTTTGTCGGCCCGCTGTTCATGCTGATGATCGTTTACGGTCAGCTCAGAGCGTTCTGGGGTTAATTGCATCAAAAAAATCCGCCGAAATCTCGGCGGATTTTTTTGTTATACGTTGCGGGGTGGGCAGACTGTGTCAGCCAGAGCCATGGCCTGCTGCTCGGTGGTAAGTGGAGGCTTTTTTTCCTTCTTGCGGTGCAGCTTGCGCAGGGACAGACAGCCGCAGGTGATCATGAATGCAGCGCCGATCAGACGTACCCAGCGCCCGATGGAGGGATAGTCCTTCCAGAATAGGGGGAGTACCGTATCGACGGTACCCAAAAGCAGTACACCGCCTGCCACGATCAGAATATTACGGGGACGGAGAATTTTTTTCAAAGGTATGTTCGGGAATATGGCTTTCGCCGTGAGGGCAAAAGTACCGACAGCCAATGCGGCGGTCAGCAGCCACGATAGGATCGTGTGGCCGAGGGGCGTAAGCGCAGCTTGCCCTAAAAGTGCAAACAACTCGGTAATACCCCAGCCCAAAGCCCATAAGGGGATACCTATCAAGACACGAACCCCTAAGGGGAGGGAGAGCAGCCAGCGGCGCAGGGGGGAGCCTTTGCGCTCATCATCGTCCGCAGCGGTCATGTCATCGTCAGTTTGCGCCTCTACTGTCACAGCTGCAATATCGTCCTGCAGCAGGTCATTTGGCGTGTCGATTGCACCGTTGACCAGCACACCGGCGCCGGTGGCAGCGCAGATCACACCCACGGCAGCTTTCTTTTTCCAGTTCTTTTTTTCCAATGTGGATACCTCTCTTATTTCAGTTCCATTGTGCGCTCATAAGCCGCTATGACAGCGTTCATGGCGGCGGCACGGAAGCCACCCTCCTCCAAGGCACGGACACCGGCAATGGTGGTGCCGCCGGGAGAACAGATGGCATCTTTCAAAGCACCCGTGTGCTGGGCGGACTGCAGCGCCAACGCGGCATTGCCCCTGAGCATCTGGGCGGCATAGCGCTGCGCCTTATCGCGGGGCAGACCGCAGGCGACAGCGCCGTCGGCCAATGCTTCCAAAAACAGACATACATAAGCGCCGCCACAGCCTGCCACGGCACTTCCGGCATCAATCAGAGATTCCTGCAGCGGCTCCAATACACCGGAACGGGAGAGGAGATGTAAGAAGTCTTGCGTCTGCATTTCAGAGACAGAATCGGAGCAGGCGTAGAGCGTCAGACCCTCGCCAACCGCGCAAGGCGTATTAGGCATGATGCGAATAATGGGGCAGGGGACACCGGCCATTTCGGCAATAGTATCAATGGTCAGACCAGCGGCCATGGAAATGAGCACGAATGGGGTAGTGCGTGCAGCAAGGACGGGGCGCAGAGAGGCGAGAACTCCTGCCATCATCTGCGGCTTGACTCCGAGAAAGATATAATCACACTTTTCGGCGATGGTAGTATTATCAGAAAAACGGGCATTTAGTTTATCTGCCAACTGCTGTGCCTTACCATCGGTGCGGTTGGAAAGATAGATGCTGTCGGGATCAACGGCCTGCGCAGCGGCGATGGCCAATGCAGAGGCCATGTTGCCGGTGCCAATGAAACCGTAAGTCATACGGATCACCCCTTTGAAAAATCTTGCCATTATTGTATCGCATGGGCGAAAAAATGTAAATAAGAATTGCGTATTGTGCCGGATTTTGTTATGATAAACTTACTAGTCAGGGGGGATGACCATGAATTCACCGATGGAGATAGCAAGGAGTTATCCGGAGATAGGCAAGGCAAAAGCGTCTATGTCATTGGGTAAAACTTTGCTGCTGGCTATACTGGCAGGTATGTTTATCGCATTGGCCGGTGTGGGTGCGACCTTTGGCAACGTATATGTCAATAAAGTTATGGGCGCGGCGATTTTTCCAGCGGGACTGGCGATGGTGATTATTGCCGGAAGCGAGTTGTTTACCGGAAACTGTTTGCTGATTCTGCCGGTGCTGGAGAAGACGATCACAATCGGAAAAATGCTGCGGAACTTACTGATTGTCTATGTGGGCAATCTGGTCGGCGCTACGTTGATTGCTACGATGACCGTATGGGGCGGCACTTTTGACGGCATATATGATACAGTGATCACGACCGCCGTGACAAAGACGGCACTGCCCTTTGGCACGGCTCTGTTGCGAGGCATACTGTGCAACATTCTGGTGTGCCTTGCCGTATGGATGGCAATGGCAGCCAAAGATGTGGCAGGAAAGATCATGGGATTATTCTTTCCTGTTTTCCTGTTTGTGCTGTGTGGCTTTGAACACTGCGTGGCCAATATGTTCTATCTGCCGGCAGGAATTTTTGCGGCAGATAAATACGATGTGGCGATAGAAGGTCTGTCGACTTATCGAATGTGGGTGGGCAATCTGCTTCCCGTGACGCTGGGCAACATCATCGGCGGCTGCGCAGTAGGTGCGGGCTATTGGCTGGCCTATATGAAGAAGAAATAATAAAAAATCCGCGAAGTCATCAGACTTCGCGGATTTTATTATAGGGTTTACATAAACAGACACAGTAAGATCGGGAACAACAGCGCCCGTGGCATATTT
>JAZLIB010000109.1:0-2126 GCA_045617185.1 Vescimonas sp. | reverse complement strand
GGCGAGGACGTGACGGAAAATCTGCGTACCATTCGCTCTATTCCCAAGACGTTGCCGGAAAAGCTGCCCCGCCTCATCGTCCGCGGTGAGGTCTACATGGCACGCAGCGTATTTGAGCAGATCAACGAACAATTGGAAATTGAGGGAAAGCCCCTCATGGCCAATCCCCGCAATGCGGCTGCGGGCTCTCTGCGGCAGAAAGATCCCAGGGTCTGCGCCCAACGGAAACTGGATATTGCCGTTTTTAATCTTCAGCTGGCAGAGGGCAGGACTTTTACCACCCATACCGAAACCATTCAGTATCTCCATGAGCAGGGTTTCCCCACGATTCCCAACGAGCCGCTATCCGATGATGACGATATTCTCCGGGAAATCGACCGTCTGGGTGACACGCGCATGGAATTTCCCTTTGATATTGATGGCGCGGTTGTAAAGCTAAACAACTTGTCAGACCGTGATATACTGGGCAGTACCGCCAAATGCCCTAAGTGGGCGGTGGCGTATAAGTACCCCCCTGAACAGAAAGCCACCAAACTCCGTGACATCGTGGTGCAGGTGGGTCGTACCGGTGTATTGACACCGAAGGCAGAGCTCACACCGGTGCGCTTGGCAGGCACTACCGTGACCTATGCCACGCTGCACAATCAGGATTATATCACCCAAAAGGATATTCGCATCGGCGATACGGTCATCGTGCAGAAGGCAGGGGAGATCATTCCCGAAATCGTGGAAGTGGTGACCAAGGAGCGTCCTGCGGGGACGGTGCCTTACTATCTGCCTGACCGTTGCCCGGTATGCGGCGCACCGGTGGCGCGTGATGCTGACGGTGCGGCGATTCGCTGCACGGGTGCAGAGTGCCCGGCACAGTTGCTGCGAAATCTCACCCACTTTGCCAGCCGCAATGCCATGGATATTGACGGCTTAGGCCCGGCTGTCATCGAGCAGCTGGTGGAAGCCGGACTGGTGTCCAACCCTGCAGACCTCTATGATCTTACAGTACAAGACATTGCCCAGCTGGAACGCATGGGCGAAAAGTCGGCGCAGAATGCGGTGAATGCCATTGAAAAATCCAAGGAAAACGATTTGTGGCGTTTGATTTTCGCCTTGGGTATCCGTCAGGTGGGCGAGAAAGCTGCCAAGATCATTGCTAAGCATTTTGGCTCTTACGATGCCTTTGCCGAGGCCTCCGTTGAAGAACTGACCGCCATTGACGATATAGGCGGTGTGACGGCAGAATATATCCGCGGCTGGGTTACCAGCGAGCAGTCGCAGGATCTGATCGCCCGATTCAAGGCGGCAGGTGTCAATATGCTCTGTAAAGAGGAAAAGGTTGACAACCGTTTTGCCGGAATGACTTTCGTGCTGACCGGTGCTTTGGAAAAGTTTACCCGTGACGAGGCGGGAGAGATGATCGAAAAGCGCGGTGGAAAGTCCAGCGGCAGCGTGTCAAAGAAGACTACCTATGTGGTGGCAGGCGAAAACGCGGGTAGCAAACTCAGAAAGGCACAGGAACTGAATATTCCCGTGCTGACCGAAGACGAATTTTTGGAAATGCTACAGTAAATCATCAACAAGGCGACTATCGAAAGATAGCCGCCTTGTTTCGTTTGACGGTTTTACCAATAAAAAATAGGGGAGCCTGACATTGACTTTTTACGTGCAAATGATAAAATATGTATATCTGTACGGTATGTCGGATTTGGGCATACCCTACAATATGGATAAATAGGAGGAAAAGCAAATGAGTAAGATCATGAAGATCTGCGACGGTAACGAGGCGGCCGCATACGTTGCGTATGCGTTCTCTGAAGTCGCCGCAATCTATCCGATCACCCCGTCTTCTCCCATGGCGGAGCACGCGGACGAGTGGTCTGCAAAGGGTCAGAAAAACATTTTCGGTCAGAGTGTCCGTCTGGTGGAGATGCAGTCTGAGGCCGGTGCCTGCGGCGCTTGCCACGGTGCATTGGAGGCCGGCGCGCTGGCCACTTCCTTTACCGCATCTCAGGGCTTGATGCTGATGATTCCCACTATGCACCGTATCTCCGGTGAACGTCTGCCCGGCGTGCTGCATGTGGCATCTCGTACCGTGGGTACCCACGCCTTCTCCATCTTCGGTGACCATTCCG
>JAZLIB010000108.1:0-8765 GCA_045617185.1 Vescimonas sp. | reverse complement strand
CATGGCTACGATCCGACTTGCCACATCTTCCGCAACGGGACGACCACCGCCCAAGGTGGTAGAGAAAGAGTGTTCCCCCACAAAGCCGGCACCTGCCACGGGGACAAAACCGTCATCGCGGAGAATATTGCGCAGTTCCATCAGCGCGTCGTCAAAGTTGCGGTTACCGAACAGCACCACCGGCACCGCCATGGCACCGCAGCCCTGCACCTTTTCCGTGAGGTACGGCAGCAACACATTGGGTACGCGGCCGGCATAGACCGGCGAGCCGAACACCACTAAATCATCGGCGCTGAAACGCAGTACCTCCTGCCGATTCTGAGGCAAGGTGTAAGAAAAGGTGCCGTAGTCTGTGTTCATCGCCTTGGCAATACCCTCGGCAATGCGACAGACGGTCTTTTCCGTGGTACCCGTGCCGCTGAAATAGACGGCCCATACCTTTCTCGGTTTCATTCGCTCCCCCTCCTCAGATAGAAAAATCTTCTGCAGACAGTTTACCGGTTTCCAGTTTCACCGGACGCGGCGGCACGCGCTTGAGGGGATCGTAGCAGAACGCGCTGCAATGGGAACCCGATTCCACAATGCCCTTTTTCACGCAAGCCACCTCGTCCTCACTGATGGGCGCACCCTTTTTGCAGTAGGCACAACGCGGCTCAATCTTCTTACGAAACAGCATGATGTTTCTCCTTTATTATAAGGTATACAGTTTGATCTGATCCTCTTCCACCGTGGCCTTGATCTGCGTAATGGGATGCTCAAAGGCATCTATGATACGCGCCGCCATGGCGTCTTCCAGTTCCTTCTGAATGGTACGGCGCAGATTACGGGCACCATAGGTGGCACTATAGGACTTCTTCACCAGATATTTCACCAGTTCCTCATCATAGGTGAAGTGGTAGCCCTTATCCTCCAAGGACTTCTGCAATTCGTCCAGCATGATATGGGCGATACCGGCAAAGTGCTCCTCGGTCAACTGGTTGAAGTAGACGATCTCGTCCACGCGGTTGATAAACTCGGGGCGCAGGAAGTCCTGCAGCGCCTTCATCACACGCTCCTTGCCCTGCTCATCGGCACTCTTGCCAAAGCCCATGGCACCGGCAGCCTTGCCGGAACCGGCATTGGAGGTCATGACAATGACGGTATTCTCAAAATTCACCTTGCGGCCGTGGGCATCGGTGATCTGACCGTCATCGAGGATTTGCAGCAGCACGTTGAGCACATCGGGGTGTGCCTTTTCGATTTCGTCAAACAATACCACGCTGTAGGGCTTGCGGCGAATTTTCTCGGTCAGTTGGCCTGCCTCATCGTAGCCCACGTAGCCGGGAGGCGAACCCACGATACGAGAAACGGAGTGTTTCTCCATAAACTCGGACATATCCAAGCGGATCAAGGATTCCGGCGCATTGAAAAGGTCGTCAGCCAACTGCTTGACCAGTTCCGTCTTACCCACGCCGGTAGAGCCGACAAAGATAAAGCTGACCGGCTTATGCTTGGGAGAAATGCCCACACGGTTGCGGCGAATGGCGGCGGACACGGCGGCAATGGCCTCGTCCTGACCCACGATATGGGTCTTGAGGCGCTGCTCCAGTTCAGCCAGGCGCCTGAACTCCTCTTCCTTGATCTTGCTGGCGGGAATCTTCGTCCACATCTCAATAACACGGGCGATATTCTCCATGGTCAGTTCCGGTGCGCCCTTTGCGTTCAATTCGTCCAGTTCTGCCTGCAAGCGCATCTCCTGTGAGCGGAGTTCGGCAATACGGGCATAGCGGGCATCCAGTTCCTCGTTGGTGTACTCCTTGCCTTCCTCGGGCTCGGCGGACATCAGGGTTTCCCGCTCAAAGGTGATATTCTCCAGATCGCGCTTGACTTCCAAGCGGCGATTGATGGAGGCATCGTGCAGGTTCATATCCGAGCAGGCCTCGTCAATCAGGTCGATAGCCTTATCGGGCAGGAAGCGGTCGGTAATATAGCGTTCACTCAGCACCACCGCCTGACGCAGTACGCCCTCGGGAATGGTGACACCGTGATAATTCTCATAGTAATGGGCGATACCCTGCAGGATCTTGAGGGTATCCTCAATATTGGGCTCATTCACCGTCACCGGCTGGAAACGGCGCTCCAAAGCGGTATCTTTTTCGATATGCTTACGGTACTCATTGAAGGTGGTTGCACCGATGACCTGAATCTCACCGCGGCTGAGCGCGGGCTTCAGGATATTGGCGGCGTTCATGCTGCCCTCGGCATCGCCTGCACCCACAATGTTATGCACCTCGTCAATGACAAGGATCACGTTACCCAGTTTACGGATTTCCTCAATGAGGCCTTTCATGCGGCTTTCAAACTGGCCGCGGAACTGAGTACCTGCCACTAATGCGGTCAGATCCAGCAGATAAACTACCTTATCACGCAGTTTGAAAGGCACATCGCCCTTGACAATGCGCTGGGCCAGCCCCTCGGCGATGGCAGTCTTACCAACGCCCGGCTCACCGATCAGGCATGGGTTGTTCTTCTGACGGCGGTTGAGAATCTGCACCACGCGCTCAATCTCCACTTCGCGGCCGATGACAGCGTCCAGCTTGCCCTCGGCAGCGCGGCGACTGAGGTTGATACAGTAGTTATCCAGATATTTATGCTTTTTCTCGCCCTTGCGGCCCTTTTCGTCGCGGGAGGTATTTTTCTTCTCTTCGCCCCCATTGCTCTGTGCAGGGGTACTGCCGCCGAACAGACGGTTCAAAAACGGGAAAGTGGCGGTCTTACCGCTCTCCTCATCTTCGTCCTCGGGCATATCGGGCATATCTTCCAGTTCCTCGGCGCCGCCAAAGGCCTGCATCATCTCACCGTTGATGTTCTCTAAGTCCTCCGGCGTAATGCCCATGCGCTTCATCATGTCCTGCACCTGAGGCAGGCCCAGTTCAGCCGCGCATTTGAGGCAAAGGCCCTCATTGACCATCTCGTTCTTCTCGTTCATACGCGAGATGAACACGACGGCTACATTTTTCTTACATTTACTGCAAAGTGTAGGTTGCATGGTTTCCCTCCGTTACTTCAATGCTTGGGTTTTCAGGGATGTAATCAGATCAAGTGGCGTATATTCCACAAAGAATTTTAAAATCGTAGAGTCGGCGATCATTTCAGGTGTCAGCACCCAGTTCATTTTCTGCATCACCCATACTGCCACGAAAACAATCAGCGCGGCCTCGATGATGCCCAATATGCCGCCGAGCATACTGTTGAATTTAGAAACGACGGGCGGCTGTAGTTTTTCGATCAGCTTGGCAAGCAAGCGGAATACGATCAGCAGCACAATGAACGACACCAGATACACCAGCGCATAGGCGATGGAATGTGCCACGCTGCCCGCTACGGCTGAAAGCATTGCCTCCCCCGTTTCGTGGATACGCTCGGTCACATTCTCCAGCATATTCTGTAAGCCTTGACCGTCAAAGCCCAGTAGGCTCAGCATTTCACCGCCATTGGCGGTCTGCGCGCCCTGCATTTTGCGCTCCAGTTTTTGCATCAGTATCGGCTGCAGCCATTGTTCCACCGTTGGGGTCAGGTATGCCGCAGACAGTGCAGCGCCGAAAAAGGCAGCAATCACTGATACGATGCCGGCAATGGCACTCAAAAGGCCGCGCTTGACACCGATAATCAAACCCAGAACTAATACGACTATGATAATAATATCCGCAATCACAGGCATAACATTCTCCTTTAGGGCAAATACAAACTTGCACTGCCATTTCCTGCCAGCACGGCACTGCCGTCACCGCGCATCAGGATCTCGCGGGCGGCGCTGACATTACTCAGCGTAGCGCGCTCTTTCATGTGTTTATCGTAAATGGTCAGGTGGTCGCTGTAAAGTGCCGCCACGTAGTTGCCAGATGCGGAAAGGTCCAATACCTCGCCGTCTACCTCTGCCTCGCCGAGCACCTTACCGTGTTTATCCACCGTCAGCAGTGTTCCCTGCGAGCCGGATTTATACCGACCCAGCAACAGCGCGGCATAGCCGTCACCCTGCAGGCTGCAGCGGCGCAGATACGTTTCATCAAAGGGATAACTGTCGGTGATAGTTCCGTTGTCACCCATAAAGTAAACGGCTTTTTCCGCCACCACGCAAAAGGCGTTATCCACCGTGCGGATATCATATACTGCCTCGCCGGGCAGTTCACAGGTGGCGTCGGGTTCTTTGCGGTTCGTGCGGTAGATCACCACATAACTGGTAAACTCACCCTCGTTCTGGCCCATAGTCACCACGGCAAGACGCTTACCGTCCGAGGACGCGCAGGCAGTCATGATAAACTTATCCGCCGAGTCAAACTCAAAAGCCAGTTGACCCGCATCATCATAGACATACACGGCGGCTTTAAAACCGCTCTTGTTGACGATCACCGCCAGTTTATTATCCGCGCCCAACTGCGCGGACTGCACCTCGCTGTCGCAGGTGATCTGATGCACAAGACCCTTACTGTCCATCACGTACAGTTCCGTGCCGCCGATGTCATAGGCCACGGCGCGCGTGCCGTTACTGTCAATGGCGGCGCAATGGAACTTCACGCTTGCGTTATAGCGCATATTGCCGTCCTCGCCCATAACGGACACCTGACTCAAGGACGAGCGGATCAGACTGCCCTCCAACGTGGCGAAACAACTGGAGCGGTCGCTGTCGTAGTCGTAGAGTTGCGCGCAGCCGTTTTCGTCCTTGTGAGCGCGTGCATAGATAAAGGTGCGGCGCAAGCCGTCAAATGCCGTGGTATCCCACAGCACGGCGATGGCCACGATGACCAGCACCACCGCCGCCACGATACCCAGACGCAGCCATTTTTTCTTATTATCTTTCGGTGCAATGCGCTTAGGCGCTTCTTCCTGGGGATTGCCCAGTTCAAATTTCATCTCATCCATTCAGCCGTTCATCCTCATACCAAACATGTGTCAGATACAATCCGCCCGGAGGGGCCGTAGGCCCGGCCAGCGTGCGGTTACCGGAATCGAGAATCGCGGGGATATCTTCCGGCAGTAATTTCCCCTCCGCCGCGTAGAGTACCGTGCCGGTAATGGCACGTACCATATTATACAGAAATCCGTTGGCGCATACCTTTAATTCCAGCAAGTCACCGTTGCGGGTGACGTAGCAGTAATAGATGGTACGCACCGTGCTTTTCACATTCGGCCCCACGCTGCGCACGGCGGCAAAGTCGTGGGTGCCCTCAAACATACGCGCCGCGCGGTTCATCACATCTTCGTCCAAGTGCTTGGGGTAGAAGTAGGCACGATTGACGTAAAAGGGATTCTTGATGCGGGAATTATAGATGCGGTAGGTGTATTCCTTCTTGATACATGAGCCGATGGCGTTAAAGTCCTCCGCCACCTCGTAGGCCGTCTTGACCACGATATCCTCGGGGATATGGGTATTGACGGCAAAGGGCAGGCGATCCACGGGAATACGGGAATTGGTGTGAAAATTGGCCACATAATACTCGGCGTGGACACCTGCGTCCGTGCGGCCGCAGCCGGTAACCTTGATAGGCTCACCGCAGACCATGGAAAGGCCGCGCTCCAGCGTTTCGGCCACGGTGACTTCCGTTTTCTGCACCTGCCAGCCGTGGTAGGCACTGCCGTTATACATTAAGATAAGTGCGATATTCCGCATGGCGTTTCACCGCCTTTCGTTAGAGTAGGGATTGGAGTGTGTTTTTTACATGATACGGGCGATATAAGCATTATCCCCTACGGACGAAACAGTTTTATCAGAGAAGATGCCGCAAAGCCGAGGGATATAGCGGCAAGAACGAGCGAAATCGCAAACGGAGCAGCCCAAAAAAGGGCTTTCTCCCGGCGCTTCTCTATCGCAAGTAGCATCAAATCTGCCGCAAGAAAAAGCAGACCGATAACACAAAGCGGTTCGTCCCATATCCCCAGGTCTACCTTGAAAACTTTATCCAGTAATTCATAAGAAACGCATACAACAATAAAGGTATTTCGGCAAAAAATGCGCCACTTCTCCATCTTACTCATGAACATTATCTCCCTACCCAATATCTTTTGCGTTCCCCATCTTCCTCGCCCTGAGAAAGATGGTGGGTAAAATCACATTCGTGAAGCTGTCCTTACAGACCCAAGTGCTTGAGTACAATGATGCCGGCTGTCAGCAGCACGAAGCCGATGAGTACCAGCCAGTCGGCGGTCTTATAGCGCAGCACATGCAGCGCTGTACGGCCTTCGCCGCCGTGGTAGCAGCGACACTCCATGGCGGTGGCCAGTTCGTCGGCACGGCGGAACGCGCTGATGAACAAAGGCACCAGAATGGGCACCAATGCCTTGGCCTTCTGGAAAATATTGCCCGACTCAAAATCGCCGCCGCGCGCCTTCTGTGCGGACATGATTTTGTCCGTTTCCTCAATCAGCGTGGGGATAAAGCGCAGGGCAATGGACATCATCATAGACAGTTCATGCACCGGCACGTGAATCTTCTTCAGCGGCGAGAGCAGATGCTCCAACGCGTCGGTCAGCGCAATGGGGCTGGTGGTGTAGGTCAGCAGGAACGTACCCATGATGAGCAGAATAATACGCAGAATCATGTAAACCGCCGCCACAATACCCTCATAGGAGATATGGCGCAGCAGCCACACATCGGCAATGGGCGTACCGCCGGTGAAAAACAGATTCATGATGGCGGTAAATACCACGATGATATAGATAGGCTTGAGGCCCTTGGTCAGCGCGCGCAGTTTCACCTTGGAAGCGATGATGCACACCGCCAGCGTGGCAATAATGATGCCATAGGTCAGCACACTCTTGGCATTGAAAAGCGCGATGATATAGAGAATCACCGCCAGCAGCTTAGCGCGGGGGTCTAAGCGATGGACAATGGTATTTCCCGGGAAAAACTGACCCAGAGTAATATCTTTCAGCATCAGCAGTTGCCCCCTTTCAGGCGCAGCAACTCCTGCGTCAGTTCCTCCACGGTATAGACCGCCGTGGAAACCGGCAGACCGCGCTGCTGCAAGGCCAATGCCACCTTGGTGACCTGCGGCACATCAAGACCTGCCTCGGTCAGTTCCTGAGCACGGGCAAACACCTCGCGGGGCGTGCCGTCCATATAATTATGGCTATGACGCAGCACCACAATGCGATCCACATTGCGTGCCACCTCTTCCATACTGTGGCTGACCAGCAGAATGGTGGTGCCGCGGCTCTTATGATAGGCGCGGAGCTGCGAAAGAATGGACTCGCGGCCGCGGGGGTCAAGACCTGCGGTAGGCTCGTCCAGTACCAGTACCTTGGGCTCCATGGCCAGCACACCGGCAATGGCCACGCGGCGTTTCTGACCGCCGGAGAGTTCAAAAGGCGACTGCTCCAAAATGGCGTCGTCCAAGCCCACAAAATGGGCAGACTCACGCACGCGGCGGTCGATTTCATCTTTATCAAGACCCATATTGGTGGGGCCGTAGGCGATATCTTTATAGACCGTTTCTTCAAACAACTGATACTCCGGATACTGGAACACCAGTCCTACCTGAAAACGTACCTGACGGATCTTCTTAGGCTCTGCCCAGATGTCCTTGCCGTCTAAATATATATGGCCGGAGGTGGGTTTCAAAAGGCCGTTGAGATGCTGGATCAGCGTAGACTTACCGGAGCCGGTATGTCCGATGATGCCCACAAATTCACCGGGCATCACTGTTAAATTCATATCCTCCACCGCATTGCGCTCGAAAGGTGTGCCGGCGCTATAGGTGTGAGTCAGATTTTCTACTCGTAAAATAGGTTCCAACTTCTGTTACCCCAGTTCTTTCATGATCGCATCGGCGCACTCGTCCACCGTAATGGCATCGAGCGGCAGATGACAGCCTTGGCGGTTCAGTTCATACATCAACTCCACCGTATCCGGTGCCGCCAGTCCCAGTTCGCGCAGTTTCTCCACCTGCGCAAACACCTCACGGGGCGTACCGTCCATGGTACGCTGACCGTCATTCATGACGATCACGCGATCAGCGTCCACCGCTTCGTCCATGTGGTGGGTAATGAGCACCACCGTCATGCCGCGCTCGCGGTTGAGTTTACGAATCGTGGAGAGCACCTCACGCCGACCCACGGGGTCAAGCATAGCGGTTGCCTCGTCCAGCACGATGCACTCAGGTGCCATGGCAATGACACCGGCGATGGCCACACGCTGTTTCTGTCCGCCGGAGAGCAGATGGGGCGCATGGCGGGTAAACTCGCTCATGCCCACCGCCGCCAAAGCATCGTCCACGCGTGTACGGATCTCCTCCGTGGGAACGCCCAGATTCTCCGGGGCAAAGGCCACGTCCTCTTCCACCACATTGGCTACGATCTGATTATCGGGATTCTGGAACACCATGCCTACACGGCGGCGAATCTCCAGAAGAAGCGATTCGTCCTTGGTGTCCATGCCCTCTACATATACATTACCGCCGCAAGGCAAAAGTACGGCGTTCATGTGCTTGGCAAGGGTGGATTTGCCGGAGCCGTTATGACCCAGCACCACCGTAAAACTGCCCTTTTCAATGGACACATTCACATCCTTCAAAGCGGAACGGCTTACCCGTCCCTCCTCTACCGGATACTGGAATGTGAGATTTTTCGTTTCGATCATTGTTGACATATTTCCTACGTCCTGATTTCTTTCTATCTTTTTCAGGGGGCTGTCCCCTTAATTATTCGCTCATCCAACGGCCCGTAGCACCGCAGGGCAGCGCCATACCGGAATCGGTACACGGCAGGCCCAGCTCGTCCCACATGACCTT
>JAZLIB010000107.1:0-13333 GCA_045617185.1 Vescimonas sp. | reverse complement strand
GGAAAAGAGGGAGATATACCCCCATTTCCCGACTTTTCATCTGTGATATTTCTTTTCCAGCGCCTTGAGCAGCAACAGACCCAGAACGTAGCAGGCGATTGCCTCGCCCAAAGCTACGCTGAGTGCATTGAGCAGATAGGTCGGGATAAAAGCGTGGCCCAATCCCACCTGCTCAAAGGTGATGATGCCGCCGACTAACACACCGTTAAGAACCACCGGCGGCAGCGGCGCCAGGTAGCGATTGCGGCATCTTACGGTGATATGTGCCGCAATCAGCGTGGTCAGCGAGCCGACAATGATGTCCAGCAAGCCGTAGGGACTTAATATGTTGGCAATCAGACAACCTACACCTAAGCCCCATGCCGTTTCCGGGAAGAGAAAAGGCAGTACACACAGTGCCTCAGAAAAGCGGCACTGGATAGGTCCATAACTGATGCCGAATATTGAGCCGAAGATGGCCAGCACCGCATAGGCGGCACCTGCCATGGCGGCGGTGGTCAGCTGGCGAACCGTAATTTTTTTCATGCGAGAACCCTCCCATTTTTTGTTTAGAGAACGATGGAATCCACCGAACGAACGCCACAATTACGACGCTTGGACAGGGTTTGGGCACCTGTCAGGGAGGAGTATAGCACAGAATCAGCAGAAAAGAAAGAGGTTATTTCAAATCACGCTTGATTCCTTCGGTAATGCGGTATACGTCGTCCATGGTGCTCATGCGCACGATCTGCTCCTTGTAGTAGTTGGCATGCGGCACACCTTTGAGATACCATGCGTATTGCTTGCGTGCCTCCAAAATGGCGATATGCTCGCCCTTATCTTCGCGTGCCAGTTCGATCTGCCGTACGGCGGTATTGCACCGCTCGCACAGCAGCGGCAGAGGAGGGATATCGCGCCCGTCCAACGCGGCCTGCGCCTGCTGAAACAGCCACGGATTACCAAAGCAGCCACGACCGATCATCGCTGCATCGGCACCGGTAAACTGTAAGATCTTCACTGCGTCTTCGCCCTTGAAGATATCGCCATTGGCGATGACGGGGATCGACACAGCTTCTTTCACCTCGCGGATGGTGGTCCAGTCCGCTTGTCCGGCATACATCTGCGCGCGGGTGCGTCCGTGTACGGCCACAGCCGCTACACCGACCTGTTCCAAAGCCTTGGCCAATTCTACCGCATTGATATTCCCTTTGTCCCAACCGCGGCGCATTTTTACCGTTACGGGCACGGGAGAAGCTTTTACCACAGCCTCTGCCACGCGAACAGCTTTATCCATATCGCGCATTAAGGCGCTGCCGTCGCCGTTGGACACTACCTTGCCTACGGGGCAGCCCATATTGATATCAATGAAGTCAGCGCCGGAAATTTCAGCGGCGATGCAGGCGGCATCTGCCATGCAGGCAGGATCGCTGCCGAAGATCTGTGCTGAGGCGGGATGCTCGCCGGGAAAGAGTTTTAAAAGTCCCCGACTTTTGCGGTCCTGAAAGCATAATGCTTTGGCACTGACCATTTCCGTATAGGTCAGACCCGCGCCCAGTTCGGAGCAGATAGTGCGGAAAGCCAGATCTGTGACACCTGCCATGGGTGCCAGTACCAGTTTGGAATCTACAGTAATATTGCCGATTTTCATAGAGAAGTCCTCGCATCTTGAGATTACAATAACAATGGCAGTATATCATATTCTCAGGCAGAAAAAAAGAGGGCGGACAGTTTTTCTGTCCGCCCCAAGTGAGGAGAAAAATGGTAAGAATTGAGTCAATTCACAGCAGAACTACCAGCAGCCATACAATGCTGATGGCAGCGCCGCCTAACAGCGCAGACACCCACGGTGTGAGATGAAAGCGCTTTTTGGGTGGGTCAACATGGGTGCGGGCATAGCTCTTGGCGATGCGGACTGCCTGATCCACCAACTGCTGTGAAGAAATGCCGCCGCTTGCGGTTGCGTCATTGCTGAGAATAAAGATTGCCTGCTCAAAAATATGGGGATCGGGAGAATCCACCACAATTACACGTCTGGAAATGCCTTTGACCAAGAGTACACCCTCCTCTGCCGTTGATAGAATCAGTATTTCCCACACAAGTGGAAGTTATACCCTCTCACACCTGCTTTTTCTGCCCATTATCGGGCAGGTACAACACCAGCACCGCACAATCATCTTCCATGCCGCGTCGCTGCGTTGCTTCGCGCATAATTAAGGATACCAGCGCATTGGCATCAGAACCGTTCCAACCTGCCAGCAGGTTTTGCAGCCATTCATCGCTGTTGGCATCGGCGATGCCGTCAGATACCATGACCACGCAACTGCCCGCCTGCAGAGATAGTTGTGTCCGCTCCGGCGGTACATCGCTGCTTTGCAGTCCGGCAGGCAGACTTTGCGCGTTGATGCGGCTCACGCACCCGGTACGCTTGCAGTAGGTGGGAGCAGCACCGTATTTATATAGAGTTGCTGTGCCGCTGCCGCGTTGCAGTGCCAGCAGGTCGATGGTGGTAAAACCGCCACCGTTATCGCTGCGCAGCGACAGAGCGGTGTTCAGTGTTCTTAAAGCCGGCATTGCCTCAATACCGGCCTCTAAAAACTGCCGCAGCAGCCGCACGGTCATAGCGGCCTCACGGTGTGCGCTTTCTCCACTGCCCATACCGTCAGACAGCAGGAGATAGAGTGTCTGTCCCACCTCAAATACTGCCAGTTGGTCGCCGCAGACCTTTTCACCCTCCTTCGGCCGCAGAGATGACCCGATGCGATAGCCCAGCGGTGCAGAAGAACTGGCGGTCACGGCCTGATGTGCCGAAGAGGAGAGCAGATCACCCAGCAGGGCGTATTGTTCCTGTGCCTGCTGCCGTGCGGAAAGCAGGCGTTGATGATATTGCCTGCGCAGCAGGAAGCTGTGGGTTTCTGTATTCAGCGCCGCAAGAAATTCTGTTAGATGTACGCAGTGGGATGTAAAGGTCAACGGAAAATCCTGCGACTGCGCTTTGCCGCGTTTGAGCATAGCGGGGCAGGCGGCATTGAATGCGTTGTAAGTGGCATTGTAATTTTTCTGCCAGCAGTTGCTGCACAGTACGCAGCCACGGCAAACCTGCTCGGCGGCTCGATCGAAGATCACAGAGGGATTTTCGGGCGGTGTCGGTGCTATACCGCGAAAAAAACTGTCATAGAGATCCCGAAAAGCGGCGGCATTGCGCTCCATCAGATTCTGAAAAGTCGGCTCCGGTTGCGGTGCCTCGATGGCAAGCCGCCGTTCCCAACGTCTGACGGGAATTGTCAGTGCGACCACACCTGCAAAAATCACCTCACCGACCAAGCCGATGCGGCCCGTATCTTGCACCCATACAGACAGCAGGACGGCACTCAGGCAAAAGACTGCGGTGCGCAGAAACGGCGAGCGTTCCCGCAGCAGTGCCGCAAGATAAGATGATACACCGTAAACCGCTGTGAACGACAGCGGAGTGCCTAAGGCTAAATCAACAGCAAGTCCGATGCACATACCGCTGACGGCTCCCTGCGCCGGCAATTGTGCGCCGGTCATCAGGAGAGCGAGTGCCGCGGCCAATGCCCGTCCGGGCGAAAAGCATTTGGCGAGCATGTGCGGTGCGGCGGCCGACAGTAATGCGACCAAGAGGAGGAACAACCCTTGACGAAAGAGTTCCGAGTCGTGTTTCTCCTCTTGTAAGAAACCAAATGTCGCGGCGGCAAGGGCGCAGAATGTAGCAGCAATAAGACATTGCGTCCATTGCGCGGCATCTCTGTGGAGAAGATAGACAGACTGCACCAACAGCATGGCAGAGGCTGCCAGAATGCTGCGAAACCATCTCATGCGATAGAATCGCGTATCGAAAAAAGCGGTATTGGCGGAAAAAATAAGAATCGCCGTTGCCAGATACCGCAGACCCGGCTGAAAATCCAAAAAGACCCATGCGCCCAATGCTGCTCCTGCAAGACACGTCAGACCCGGCAGACCCGGCCCTGCGGCGCATAGCATGGCAAGCGACCATGGCGTGTACCCATCGGCGGTTTGCGCGGTGGAGAGCAAAAAGACGAAAAGAAACCGTCCCAAAGGGACAGCCAGTTTTTTCCATTGCGGAACGGTGCGTGTGAGTGATTTCATTTGTTTGCCCTCCTTCGTGCTCTTATTTTACGCACAAGTGCGGACAAATACTGTCGGGAAATGGAGAACAAAAAAGACGCGGTGGATTTTTCTTGCAATCCACCGCATCTATGCTTAGTCTATGCTGTTTTCTTGAAAATATGCACGCGCCTCGGCAATATCCTTGTGGATTTGCTCCTTTAGCGCATCGAGAGAATCAAATTTTCGCTCACTGCGAATATGAGCGCAGAATTCTACGCGGATGTGCTGCTCGTAAAGGTCACCGTCAAAATCCAGAATAAAAGTTTCCACCGAAATGGTGTCGCTCTGGCTGACAGTAGGCCGTGTGCCTACATTGGTCACACCGGGGAAACTCCGTCCGTCCGGCAGATAAACACGTGTCACGTATACGCCGTGGTCGGGGACTAACACGTGGCTCGGTACAGACAGATTGACGGTAGGAATACCGATGGTGCGCCCGATTCGGTGTCCGTGTCCCACAGTCTGACTCAGGCAGTGGCGATGTCCCAGAAATTCTGCAGCGCGCTCCAGTTCTCCCGCCTTAACCAAAGTGCGGATATAGGTAGAACTGACGGTAATGCCGTCATATTCCACCTTGGGGATAATGTCACAGCCGATGCCCAGTTCACGGCATTTTTTCTGCAGCAGTTCCGGCGTGCCCTCGTTTTTGTGGCCAAAGTGGTAGTCGTGCCCTGCCACAAGATACACCGCTCCGTACTGCTTGATGAGCAGCTCCGTGATGAAGTCTTCCCAGTGCATGGTCATCATCTTCTCGTCAAAGGGGGCGAGAATCACCTGCTCAATGCCGTAGATACGACGAATCAGTTCCTGCCGGTCCTCGGCGGAGTTGATGAGGAATACGGGTTTGCCGGTGACGACCTCCTTGGGCGGGCGGTCAAAGGTGAACACGGCAGGCTCGGCGCCCAGTTGGGCAGCACGCTCCACAGCGCGGCTGAGTAATGCGCCGTGTCCTTTATGTACGCCGTCGAAAAAGCCGAGGGCGATGACAGTAGGTTTCATAAGTTTACGCTCCGAAAAAGTTCTTGATTGAGGTCATAGTACCCTCATGCAGTTGGCTCAGGCACAGAAATGTGCCGTCCATGCCGTAGATACGGTAAATACCGTCGGGCAGTTTTTCTTTCACAAAAAAGGGGTTGCCGTTGCGGCATAGCGTTTCCACCCGGGGATATCCGATGTGGAACGCGGGGTATTGGCGGAACAGAGAATCTGTATCACGCAGCAACATTTCGCCGTGTGCCTGCACATCATCTAATGTGTAACTTTCCGCCAAAGTAAAGCCGGCAGCCATAGTGCGCCGCAGGGAAGCCATGCATCCACCGCATCCCAATGCCTGCCCGATGTCATGGCAGAGTGTGCGCACATAAGTGCCCTTGGAGCAGAGAATCCGCAGGGTAAAGTCGGAAGGGGAGAGTTGCTCCGTTACCTCCAACTCAAATATGGTGACCTGCCGGGGCTTACGCTCCACGGTTTTGCCCTGCCGCGCCAGGTCGTATAATTTCTGCCCACCAATTTTGATGGCGGAGAACATGGGCGGAATCTGCTCAATATCGCCGGTAAACTGCGGCAATACGGCACGCAGTTCGTCTATCGTAACGCTTACGGGGTGCTCCTCCAGCGTTTCGCCGGTGGTGTCCTGCGTGTTGGTCACTTGTCCCAGATGCAGTGTTGCCACATATTCTTTGCTGCCGGACTCTGCAAAACTAACGGCGCGGGTAGCCTGCCCCACAAACACGGGCAGCACACCGGTTGCCATGGGATCCAACGTGCCGGCATGACCGATTTTCTTCGTTTTTAAAATGCCGCGCAGCTTAGCACACACATCCATGCTTGTCCAGTCAGCGGGTTTGTCGATAATAATAATGCCGTTCGCCATTTATGCACCTGCTACTTCCATAACTGCCTGTAAGATGGCTTGCTTGGCCTCGTCCATCGTGCCCGCTACCGTAGCGCCGGAGGCAGCACGGTGGCCGCCGCCACCGATTTTCCGGCAAGCGGCGCAGGCATCGACACGCTTGCCGGACCGTACGGAAATTTTAATGGTACCCGGCTTTAACTCACGTAGCGTGATGCCGCAGTCCGTACCCTCCACAAGAGCGGCCAAAGAGGACAGTTCCTCGATATCAGCCTCGGTGGCGTGCATTTCCTCCCGCAAAGACAGCGGGATAGACATGACCACCACGCGGTCATTGTCGTACAGCTCCATCTCCGCTACCATGCGGCTTTCCATAGCAAGGCGTACCTTGGACTTGGTGCGAAATAGTGCCTTGTTCACATCTGCCACATTGACCAGCTCCATGAGTGCCGCCGCAATCCGATGGGTGCGGGGCGTGGTGTTGGAGTAGACAAAACAGCCGCAGTCGGTGCTGATGGCCACATATAAAGGTAGGGCAATAGCGGGTGTAATGGGCGTCAGTTGCTCGATAATCTCATATACGATTTCACCTGCGGCGGCCGCCGTAGCGTCTACATAGGCATCCTTGGCAAAGTAGCCGTGAGAGGGGTGATGGTCAATAGCCAGCTCGATGTTGTCACGGTACATTTCCGCGTTTTTCGGCAGCAGGCTCAAAGCCGCTACATCTACAGAGATCACATGCTCGGCTACAAAATCGTCACTTGCCCAGTAGGGAGCGGCATACGGCTCGTAGGTGGCGGTGATTTCGGGATTGTAAAGGAGATACGCCGTCTTACCCATATCGCGCAGCGCCTGACATAGAGCGGCTGCGCTGCCGATGGTGTCGCCATCGGGACGCACATGGGTCAGAAGCAGCATATTATCCCATTTTTTCAGATAGTCAATGACCTTCCGCATAGCTTACTCCTGATCTTCCGGCAGCACGATGTCTGCATTGGCGGGATTGGCGGGTTTGACATGGTTGAGCATATCCAGAATATGTGCGCCGTAGGCAATGGAGTCGTCCATAAAAAACTGCAGCTCCGGAGTATAGCGCAGGCTCAGCTTGCTGCCCAGTTCACGGCGCAGGAAGCCTGCGGCGGATTTCAGACCCTTCATCAGGCCCTTTTCGTCCTTGCAGTTCAGCGCGCTCACATATACGCGGGCGTAGCGCAGGTCGGAAGTGGTGTCTACATGGGTGATGGTCAGCATGGCCTCGGCAACGCGGGGATCTTTCACATTGCGTAAAAGGCTTGCCAGTTCCTGCTGGATTTCGCCGTTGATACGGCCGATACGGTTAGATGCCATAGTAGTATTTCTCCTTTCGGATAGAAAAATGGGCAGGCGATCACGCCCGCCCATTTGCTGTTATCTTTCGATTTCTTCCATGGTGAAGGCTTCGATGATGTCGCCTTCCTTGATGTCGTTAAACTTTTCAATGGTCAGGCCGCACTCATAGCCGGAAACGACTTCCTTGGCCTGATCCTTAAAGCGCTGCAAGGAGGCCAGCACACCCTCGTGAATGACGATACCGTCACGCACCAGACGAACCTGACAATCCTTACGCTGGATCTTGCCGTCCTGCACGTAGCAGCCGGCAACAGTACCCACACCGGACACCTTGTAGGACTGACGCACTCCTGCGTGACCCAGCAGAGCCCCGCGGAACTTGGGCGCCAGCATACCCTTCATAGCGGACTCGATCTCGTTGATGGCATCGTAAATGACGCGGTACATACGCATATCCACGTTGGCACGTGCGGCGCTGTCGCGAGCAGCGTTGTCGGGACGGACGTTGAAGCCCACGATGATGGCCTGAGAAGTGGAGGCCAGCATCACATCGGACTCGTTGATAGCACCTACGCCGCCATGAATGACGCGCACGCGTACTTCCTCGTTGCTCAGTTTTTCCAAGGAGGCCTTCACGGCTTCCACGCTGCCCTGAACATCGGCCTTGACGATCAGGTTCAGATTCTTCATTTCACCTGCCTGAATCTGGCTGAACAGATCCTCCAGAGATACCTTGGTGATAGGCGCGTTGGCCTTGGCCTTTTCATCTTCCTTGCGCTGCTCCACCAGCTCGCGTGCCAGCTTTTCATCGGCGACGGCGTTAAAGGTAGCACCGGCGGAGGGAGCCTCGGAAAGGCCGGTGATTTCTACGGGGACGGAGGGACCAGCGGAATTGATCTTCTGACCCTTGTCGCTGATCATGGCACGCACACGGCCCACGGCAGTACCGGCGATGATGATGTCGCCCTGCTTCAGTGTACCGTTCTGTACCAGCAGCGTTGCCACGGGGCCACGGCCCTTATCAAGGCGTGCCTCAATGACAGTGCCCTGAGCGGCACGGTTGGGATTGGCCTTCAGTTCGCCCACCTCGGCGGTCAGCGTCAGCATCTCCAGCAGATTGTCGACGCCCATACCGGTCTTGGCAGAGATGGGACATACGATGGTATCGCCGCCCCACTCTTCGCAGACCAGACCGTATTCGGTCAGCTGCTGCTTGATGCGTTCGGGGTTGGCTTCGGGTTTATCCATCTTGTTGATGGCGACAATAATGGGGATTTCGGCAGCCTTGGCATGGTTGATGGATTCCACGGTCTGGGGCATGATGCCGTCCTCGGCGGCCACCACCAGAATGGCGATATCCGTGACCATGGCGCCGCGGGCACGCATGGAGGTAAATGCCTCATGGCCCGGGGTATCCAGGAAGGTAATGGGTTTGCCGTTTACCTGCACCTGATAAGCACCGATGTGCTGGGTGATGCCGCCGGCCTCGCCGGATGCAACGTGGGCATTGCGGATATAGTCCAAAAGGCTGGTCTTACCGTGGTCAACGTGACCCATAACCACCACAACGGGAGCGCGGGGGACCAGATCCTCCTCGGCATCCTGATGATCGTCGATCAGCTTTTCTTCGATGGTGACGACCACTTCCTGTTCCACCTTGCAACCCATTTCCTCTGCAATGATGGCGGCGGTGTCGAAGTCGATCATCTGGCTCAAAGAGGCCATCACGCCGTTCTTCATCAGGCACTTGACCACCTCGGCGCCGGTCTTCTTCATGCGGCTGGCCAGCTCGCCCACACTGATCTCCTCGGGGATCTGCACGGTGATGGGTGTTTTCTTGATGATTTCCAGCTGCAGACGGCGCATACGGTCGGCCTCTTCCTGCTTACTCTTGTTGCTCTGGGGGCCGTTGCGCTTCTTGTTGCGGAATTTCTCCTTGCCCTGGAACTGCTGGTCGCGGCGGCCACCACGGCTGTTGCGGCCCTCTGCCATATCCTGCAGCTTCTCATCGTACTTATCCAGATTCACATTGGTGGCCTTGCGGGTATCCACCACCTTGGTCTGGGGTACACGGGACATAGGCTTTTTCTCGGCCTGAGGAGCCTTAGCCTCGGGTTTGTTATCTGCCTTCTTTTCCTGCTGCTTCTTGTTATTGTTTGCAGCGGGAGCAGCATTATGCTTCTCCTCGGATTTCTTTTCGGCGGCCTTGGCACCCTCAGCGAAGATCACCTGAATGCCGGACACCTGATTGTGCTGAGTCAGATACTCAAAGATGAGAGAAAGCTCCCGGTCTTCCAATACCTGCATATGGTTTTTGGGAGCCTCGGCGTACTGGGTCAAAATCTCCATGACCTGCTTGGTGGGGATACCAAAATCCTTTGCCACCTCGTGAACTCTGTATTTGTTATCTGCGCTACCCAAATATAGCCACCTCCATCATTGTGATACGAACGTACGGTAAACCGTACAAGTGTTTACTTCTTCTTATGGTCAGAACCCTTACCTTTTTTTACCGGACGGCTTCCGGCAAAACGGTCACGATCGACCGTTTTCATACCGCGCCGTTTGGTGTAGGTGCGAGTGGTACGCTTTTCCTTCTTCTCTGCCTGCGGGGCGGGAGCAGGAGCGGACGTTTCTGCGTGGACACGCTTTTTACCTTGCCGCACATTCTTTTCGTGCTGCGCCTGCTCGCGCTTGCGCTCGGCGGCACGGCGAGCTTTCACATCCATCTTTTCTGCGGCCTCGCCGTATTTTTCCGGATCGATTGCCGCCAGTTTTTTTACGATAGCGTCGGCAAAACCGATGTCAGTCACCGCCGCCATGGAACAACTGGTGCGACCCAAGCAGCGACCCAGATCGTCCTTGTCGGCGGGGATGATCAGGTACAGGCAGTTGCCTACATTGGCAAAGGCCTTTGCGCGGCGCACGGAAGATGCCGCTGCGTTCTGTGCGATGAGGATTACACGAGCCTTTTTGGCACGTACGGCGGAGCCGACGGGTTCTTCGCCGATTTCCACACGGCCTGCCTTTTTGGCAAGACCGATCATTGATAAGATATGTTCCATTTATGCCTGCTCCATTTGCTGTTCCAGCGCGTCATAGACCTCATCGGGAATCGCCAGTTCAAAGGCGCGCTCCAGGGCACGGGACTTGCGCGCCTTTTTCAGGCACGCACCGTCGGGACATACATAAGCGCCGCGACCGGATTTCTTGCCGGTCACATCTAAGACGATTTCACCTTCGGGTGTTTTGACCACGCGGATCAACGCTTTTTTATCTTTCATGGTGCGACAGCCGACACACTGACGCTGGGGGATTTTGCGGGGCTTGGTAGGCATGACGCATCACTCCTTTTGCTGTTTAGTCCTCGCTGTAGGAAGCGGGCTTGATGTCAATCTTATAGCCGGTCAGGCGTGCAGCCAGACGGGCGTTCTGACCCTCTTTGCCGATGGCCAGACTCAGCTGATCGTCGGGCACGATCACGCGGCAACTCTTGCCCTCCTCGGCCAGCGTCACGCTGATCACATCAGCGGGAGCCAGTGCGGCGGCAATGAACTCAGCAGGATCCTCGGAATACTTGATGATGTCGATCTTTTCGCCACGCAGTTCGTCTACGATAGCGTTGACGCGTGCACCGCGCTGACCGACACAGGCACCGATGGGATCAATGTTCTCGTCAGCAGACCATACGGCCATCTTGGTGCGGTTACCGGCCTCGCGGGCGATGGAGCGGATCTCAACAGTACCGTCGAAGATTTCGGGAACTTCCAGTTCGAAAAGACGCTTGACCAGACCGGGATGTGTGCGGGAGATCAACACCTGGGGACCGCGGGTGCTGCGGCGGACTTCCACCAGATAGACCTTGACCATCTGACCTTCTGCCAGCTCCTCGCCGGCAACCTGCTCGTTGAGGGTCAGCAAAGCCTCGGTGGCCTCGGCACCGTTGCCCAGACGCAGGCTCACGTTGCCGTTGCGGGGATCGATACGTGTGACGGTACCGGTTAGAATCTCATGTTGCTTGGAGTTGAACTCATCGTAGATCATACCGTGTTCTGCCTCGCGCAGACCCTGAATGATGACCTGCTTGCCGTTACCGGCGGCGATACGGCCGAATTCTACATTGTTCACGGGAATATTCACCAGACCGCCCAGTTCATTCTTAGCGGACATAGCCTTAGCCTCTTCCAGAGAAATCTGGGTGCCGGGATTCTCCACGACTTCCACGATCTCCTTCTGCACGAACATCTTCAGTTCGCACTTATCCTCATCTACGTCTACGATCACGTTTTCCACGCCCTCATGGTCACGCTTATAGGCGGTGGTCAGGGCCTGAATGATCTTGCCCATCATGAAGTTCTGGGGAATGCCGCGTTCTTTTTCCAACATAGCCAGAGCGGCAAAGATTTCATCACATTTCATGGTTGTTCTCCTTCATTATCTATCAACAGATGTTTTAAAATTCCACTCTCAGGCGCACCAGTGCGATTTCGCTTTTCTCAAAGCGGATCGGCTCACCCGTGCCCATATCCAGTATCACTGCGCCATCTTCATAGCCTGCCAGTGTACCGGCAAATTCCTTGCGTCCGTCCTTGGGTTTGTAGGTCTTGACCAGCACTGCACTGCCCATAAAGCGTTCAAAATCACCGGGACGCTTCAAAGCGCGCTCTGCACCGGCAGAGGACACCTCAAACATATAGCTGCTCTCGATGGGATCGACCTCGTCTAAAAGATCGCTGACCTTACGACTGACGGCCTCGCAGTCGAGAATATTCACGCCGCCCTCTTTGTCGAGGTACAGACGCAGATACCATTGTCCTGCCTCGCGGACATATTCTACATCCCACAGTTCGCAGCCGTTTTCCTCGGCCACGGGCTGTGCCAGTTCACGGACGATTTCCGTAATCTTTTTCATGATAACCCTCACTTTTTAAGCGGGCAAATTTGCCCATGAAAAAGAGCGGACAAAATGTCCACTCTCAGTCAAATACATACCTTACATAGGTAATATATCACGCTTTATAGGGAAATGCAAGCGTTTTTCCGCAGAAATACTGTCGGAATAAACGCTTTTTTGCGAAAAGTTACTGCTTTTTTATCCGCTGCAGAACACACATGATGATAAAGACAGCCAGATTGACGATGACTACCGTGGCGCCCACGGGGGTAGACAGCAGATACGACAACGTTAAGCCTACGCAGAAACAGACAACGGCCATCACACCGGCGCAGATTACCACACCACGAAAACTCTTAATGAGCCGCATGGCAGACAGAGCGGGGAAGATCACCAGACTGGAAATCAGCATGGCGCCCATCAGACGCATACCAAGTACAATGGTCAGCGCCGTCAGCACAGACAGAACCGTGTTGTAAAGCCCTACTTTAACGCCGGTAGCGCGGGAAAAGCTCTCATCAAAGGTAATGGCGAACAGCCTATGATAGAACAGCACGAACATCACCAGCACGCAGCCGGAAAGTCCTACACTCAGAGCCACGTCGGCTCTGTCCATAGCGAGGATGGAACCGAACATATAACTGTCCACATCGGTGGTCATACCGGTGGTCAGACTGGTGACGATAATACCGATAGCCAGTGCCGAAGCGCTGGTCACGGCGATGGCGGCGTCAGCGCCGATACGGCTGTTCTCTGTCAGACGCAGCAGCAGGAGCGCTGCAATGACCACTACTGGAATGGATACCGGCAACGGTGCCCAGCCGCAGGCCACGGCAATGGACAGCGCACCAAAGGACACGTGTGAAAGGCCGTCGCCAATCATGGAGTAGCGCTTGAGCACCAGCGGCACACCCAGCAGGGAGGCACACAGCGACACTAAGATACCCACCACAAAGGCACGGACGATGAAGGGGTAGGTGAACATTTCCAAGAGTAAACTCATGCCTTTTCACCTCCGAATCGCTTGCCGTAGGGCGAGGCGAGATAGTCCGCCACACTGCCGCAGAACCATTGATGCTGCCCTGCGTGCAGAATGGTGGTGGCATTGCGCAGGGCATTTTGCATATCGTGTG
>JAZLIB010000106.1:0-8063 GCA_045617185.1 Vescimonas sp. | reverse complement strand
GCCGAAGGCCATGAACCGTTTGGAGAAATTTTTCCGCGCCCTTGTGCCGCAGATCACGGCGCCGGAGAACACGATCACCGTGCCGTGACTGTTCTTGTCGCTGGCATAGATCAAAGCATCAATGATATTGCGCTTGGCATCAGTGATCTCATCGCCAATGGGTTTTTGTGCGCCGGTGAGCACGATGGGCTTTCGGCTGTTCTGTACCAGATAACTCAGTGCCGCAGCGGTATAGGCCATGGTGTCTGTGCCGTGGGTGATCACAAAGCCGTCATAGAGATCGTAGTTTTTTTGAATGATTTCGGCCAGTATCAGCCAATGTTCAGGCTGCACATTGGTGCTGTCCAGACTGAATGCCTGTGTGCAGTCCACATCGCAGATATCGGAGATGGAGGGGATACTGTCCAGTAACTGCTTGCTGGTAAGATCCGGCACAAGCCCTTCGGCGGATGGTTTTGAGGCGATGGTACCGCCTGTGCCGATAATCAGAATCTTTTTCATAACGCGCTCCTTATCCAAAGTGGTGCGGAATGTCCGAAAATAAACCTTGTCTTGCATAAAACGTACCATGTAAAAGGCATCGTGTCAAGAGGAGCGAGATATTGCAGATTGATCGCCTCCGTGGTATAATAACAAAAAAATCGGAGGTTTTGCAGGTGAAAAAGGCGAAGCAAACCATGAAGATCATAGGCGGTGTACTCGCGGCGGGTGCGCTTGGCATCGGTGCGACAGAGGGCGCGATCCGACTGTTGATGGGTGAGGCGCTGAATCGGGAAGAACCGTCTGTGTTCCGCAAAAATAAGAGCGCTATTACCGGCGGTTTCAACGAAACAGATATTTTCAAGTCCGGCAAAGACGCGGCCATGGTACTGCGGGAAAAGGTGACGTGTAAGGTGGAGATTACCAATCACGATGGCGTACGGCTGGTGGGCCATTGGTACCCTTGTGAGGGCGCCAAGCGTGTGGTGTTGGCCATGCACGGCTGGCGCTCGAAATGGTACCGTGATTTCGGCGCCTCTGCCGACTTCTGGCATGATAACGGCTGCAGCATCCTCTACGCCGAGCAAAGAGGGCAGGGGGAGAGCGGCGGCGATGTGATGGGGTTTGGTATCACCGAACGCTACGATTGCCTTGACTGGCTTAATTGGATAGAGGAGCACACGGAGGAAAACTTGCCTATTTATCTGGCGGGCATCTCCATGGGTGCTACCACGGTGTTGATGGCATCGGGGCTGGTCCTGCCACAGCGGGTACACGGCATTATGGCCGACTGCGGTTTTACCTCGCCGGAGGCAATCTGGCGCCATGTGGCCAAGGACAACCTGCACATATCCTATGATCTGTTGCGATGGCCCATCGACCGGCTGTGCCGAAAGAAAATCGGCTGTGGGCCGGGGGACGATTCCACGGTCAATGCGCTGCAGCGCAACGAAAAGCCGGTACTGCTGATCCACGGTACGGATGACAGTTTTGTGCCGCTGGATATGACGCTGCAGAATTATCAGGCCTGCAAGGCACCTTGCCGTTTGCTTGTGGTACCGGGTGCGGACCACGGCGTGAGTTATCTTGTTAACCGTGAGGGTTACGAAGCAGCGATCTTGGAGTTCTGGGACGAATTTGATTAAAAAAAGAACCATTCACCTGCAGGTGAATGGTTCTTTTTTTATATTCTGATGTAATAAACTGTCATGAACAGCGTTCGATTAGTGCGTAATATAAATGGTTCAAATCGCAGTTTTCCCAAGTTTCGCCTTCCTCAATAAAAGAATCAAGTTTTATGACCGTTTTTTCATAACAGAAGGTAACCTGATAACCCACAACATCTAAATATTTACCACCGTAATGAATCTCGTGGTATTGTAGATTTTGGATGTTGGCCAATATATACGTTGCTTCCGCCTTGGTGTTTTTTAATTCCAGTGCAGTTTCTGTAATGCAGTAAGTTGTATCAAGTTCATTCTTAAAACGAGGCAGGGCATCAAGAAGTGCAGCGCTTATAAGCATACAAATCAGGATAATTCCCTTTAAAAGACCTGAAAGAAATCCCATGCTATTTATCACATACATTGCAATCAGCCCAACGAAACAGACGGAAATCCAGGCTATAAATCTAGAGACTCTCCATAAATCAAAGTTTCCCTTTTTAAATTGACCTCTTATTATAGCCATATCTATTAGTTGTTGGCAAAGCGGGCGAGGAACTGCTTGGTACGCTCCTCCTTGGGATTGTTGATAACCTCCTTGGGGTCACCCTGCTCCACGATAACGCCGCCGTCCATGAAAATGACGCGGTCGGCCACATCGCGTGCAAAGGCCATTTCGTGGGTGACGATGACCATGGTCATGTTTTCCTCAGCCAGCGAACGTATAACCTTGAGGATCTCGCCGGTCAGCTCGGGGTCAAGGGCAGAGGTGGGCTCATCAAAGAACAGAATCTGAGGATCCATAGCCAACGCGCGGGCGATGGCCACACGCTGTTGCTGACCGCCGGAAAGCTGGCAGGGATAGGCGTCGGCTTTGTCGGCAAGACCCATCTTACCCAGCAGTTCCATGCCGCGCTTGGTGGCCTCGTTTTTATCGCGGCCCAGTACGTTGATCTGTGCATCGGTCAGGTTTTTCAATACGGAGTAATGGGGGAAAAGATTGAAGTTCTGAAAGACCAGACCGAAATAACTGCGGATCTTTTTCAGCTGTGCTTTGTCGGCGTAGACGGCCTTACCGCTCGCATCGTTCTTGGCAGCATAATCACTCAGATAAATGAGGTCGCCGCCGTCCATGGTTTCCAGCAGCGTGGCGCAGCGCAGCAGGGTGGACTTACCGCTGCCTGAGGGGCCGATGATGGCCACGACTTCGCCTTCCTCCACAGAAAGGCTGATGTCCTTTAAGACGTGCAGAGTGTTATCGTTGAAACTTTTCTGCACATGGTTCATTTCAAACAGTTTCATATCGGCACCTCCTTACTTGTAGTAGTCCATACTCTTTTCGACCTTGCCCATAACGAAGTCCACAATGGCGTTGAACACGAAGTAGAATACGCCTGCCACAAGGAACGGCGTGAAACTGGTCTGGGAGTTGGCGATCTGCTTGCCGATCGTAAACATCTCGGCGTAGGAAACGGTGAATGCCAGAGAAGTATCCTTGACCAGTGTCACCACCTCGTTGGTGATACTGGGCATAATGCGCTTGATTACCTGCGGCAGGATAATGTGCATGAAAGTCTGGGTCTTGGTGTAACCCAATACCTCAGCCGCCTCGTACTGGCCCACGGGCATGGACTCAATACCGCCGCGGTAAATCTCAGCGAAATAGGCAGCATAGTTGATGGCGAAAGCAATGATGACGGGAATCAGCTTGTTTCTGGAAACAGACATGCCGAACAGATAGTTCGGACCGTATGTAACTGCCAGTAACTGCAGCATCAAAGGCGTGCCGCGCAAAACGGAAATGATAAATCGGGTCACACTGGATACGATTTTACTCTTGCTCATTCTCAGTAGGGCAACGACCATGCCCAGAGGGAGAGAGAACAGCAATGTCAGAAAGAAAATGGCGCAGGTTTTTCCGAAACCCCCGGCCATTACTGTGATCATAGTCTGTAATGTCATAGATATTCCTCAACTCAATAATGCGCACAATCCCGGAGGCATTCTCATGCCTCCGGGAAGTGAATATGATGTTTAAACCTTACTTATGGATTAGCCCAGGAACAGCAGGTTGTTGGCGATGTCGGGATACTTGGCAGCGATATCAGCGTAAGTACCATTCTCAACCAGCTTAGCCACGGCACCCTCGATTTCGGCGCACAGCTCAGCATCGTCAGCGCGGAAAGCGATACCGTACTGCTCAGCACCCAGATTCTCGTCGATGATGGAGAAACCTGCGTTTTCAGCGGCATAGGACTCAGCCACGGGCTTGTCAACGATCACAGCGTCCACAGCGTTACCGTTCAGTTCGGTGAAGCACTTCAGGAAGCTATCGCACTTGGTCAGATCAGCGAAGGATGCAGCCAGTTCGGCCTGATCGCCATCTTCGGACAGCAGAGCATCGCCGGAGGTACCCAGCTGAACAGCAACGACCTTACCCTTAAGATCGGCAGAGGACTTGATGTCGCTGCCTTCCTTGACCATGATGACCTGGGTGTTGTCGAAGTAGGGAGCGGAGATCACATAACCAGCCTCTTTCATGCTGTCCAGAATGGTCATACCGGACCATACGCAGTCACATTCTTTGTTGTCCAGCTGAACCAGCTTCTGATCCCAGTTCACACCGAACACTTCAAAGTTCCAACCCAGCTCTTCGCAAGCTGCCTTGCAGACTTCCACGTCGAAACCGGTGTACTCACCGTCGTCGCCCATGTAGCTGAAGGGGGGATACTCGGGGTCGATACCCATGATAAAGGTCTTTTCTGCATCATCGCCAGCGGCGGGAGCTTTCTGACCGCAGGCCACCAGGCTCAGAGCCATGACCAGTGCCAGCACCAAAGCTAACATTTTTTTCATTTTTCTTTTCCTCCATGAATTTGTTGCGCACGTTTTTGTGCCGCTTATTTACTACACTACCAATTTACCACTTTATCGAACTAATGTAAAGGGGGAGTAATGACAAAGAAAAGAAAAATGAACGAACGGAAAATGTGCAATATGCACAAAAACAACGCGAGTGAGGGGGGGTTAGGGCAAAAAAGAGGACGACGGCGCTTGTACGCTGTCATCCTCATATCTTAGATGCGAGCAAATCTGTAAGCCGGGTTCTGTCTTGACAGTCATCTATCTAGCCGCAGCGTTGCCACTGCGATCAAGCCACCCCGGGAGCGGTCGGGCCAACCGTATGCTCCCATACCGGTGTTGCTCCGGATAGAGTTTACAGCATCGGACTGTTCCCAGCCGATGGGTGAGCTCTTACCTCGCCTTTCCACCCTTACCAGCAGCGCTGCGCTCTGCTGGTAAGGGTGGAACAATTTCTTCGAAATTGTATCGCCTGCGGACGGGTGATTGGAATCCTGAAAGGAGGGACTCGACGTCCCCCTTTCAGACTATCCCCTTCGTGCAGATGGGGAAGTCTGCCTCAACCGACCGTCACATTACCAACACAGAGCAACTCTGCTGGCGGTATATCTCTGTTGCACTTTTCCTGAAGTCGCCTTCGGCGGGCGTTACCCGTTATCCTTGCCCTGTGGAGCCCGGACTTTCCTCATGAACAGGCTTTCGCCTTGTTCCCGCGACTGTCTGATTTACTCGCGGTTTCTATTTTACATAACTTCACGGGGAAAGTCAACGATACATCTTCGGCTTTTATGGAATATTTTGCATTGAATAATGAAAAGAATTGCAGTATAATACATTAGTTAAATAAATTTACATAGGAGGGCTCTCCATATGACATTGCAAGAGTATCTGTATTCCTTAAAAAATAAGACCGTTGCCGTCATCGGCATCGGCGTGAGCAATACACCGCTCATTCGTATGCTGCTTAATGCCGGCATAGACGTGACGGCCTGCGATAAGCGCAACCGCGAGGACTTAGGCGAACTGGCGGGGGAACTGGAAGCTTTGGGCGGCAAATTGCAGTTGGGTGAGAACTACCTCAAGGGGCTTACTCAGGACGTGATTTTCCGTACCCCCGGTCTGCGTCCCGATGTGCCGGAGCTGCTCGCCGCTACTGAGCAGGGCAGTACCCTGACCAGCGAGATGGAGGTTTTCTTCGAGGTTTGTCCTTGTCCTATCATTGCTGTGACCGGCAGTGACGGAAAGACTACGACTACTACTATCATTGCCGAACTTTTGAAGGCCGCCGGCAATACCGTCCATGTGGGCGGCAACATCGGCCATCCGTTGCTGTGCGAGGCAGGGGAGATGAAGGCGACAGATTACGCCGTGCTGGAACTCAGTTCTTTCCAACTGATGACCATGCAGCACAGTCCGCATATCGCTGTTGTCACCAATCTCGCTCCCAACCATCTGGATATGCACAAGGGTATGGAGGAATATGTTGCCTCCAAGGAGAATATCTTCCGTCATCAGTCCACCGGCGACATCGCCGTGTTCAACTGGGATAACGATATTACCCATGAGCAGGGCAACCGTGCTGTTGGCTCGGCACTGTACTTCAGCCGTCAGGGCGAAGTGGAGCAGGGCGTATTTCTGCGTGGCGATGACATCATCGTTCGTAAAAACGGCGCAGAGCGAAAGATCATGACCACCGAGGATATCCGTCTGCCCGGTGTGCATAATGTGGAGAACTACATGGCTGCCATCGCCGCCGTGGACGGACTTGTCAGCGATGAGGTGATCGTGAAGTTTGCCCGTGAGTTTAACGGCGTGGAGCACCGCATCGAACTGGTGCGTACCTATCACGGCGTCCGTTTCTATAATGACTCCATCGCCTCCAGCCCCTCCCGTACCATTGCAGGCCTCCGTTCCTTTAAGGAAAAGGTGATCCTTATTGCCGGCGGCTACGATAAGCATATTCCCTTTGACGTCCTGGGCCCTGAGATCGTGGAGCATGTGAAGCTTTTGGTGTTGTGCGGCGCTACTGCGGATAAGATCCGCGAGGCAGTTGAGAAAGCGCCCGGCTATGAGGTGGGCAAACCCGAGATCGTTATGGTATCTCCCTTCCAAGAAGCGGTGGAATATGCCCGTGACCACGCTGTCAGCGGTGATGTGGTGACCTTGTCGCCCGCCTGCGCCGCCTTTGATCAGTTCAAGAACTTCATGGTTCGCGGCAAGACATTCAAAGCCATCGTTAACGGCTGGGAAGAATAAGGAAAAGCTATGGTGGCATACACTTTTTCGGAGGTGTGTGCCGTGAAAAGATGGCGCTTTGTCCGTATGAGTACGCGGCAGCGCGTGGCAGTGTGGCTGTCGTTTGTTGCGGCAGCGCTGATTACCCTTTGCTGTGTGGCGCTTTTACACATGAAACCCATTGTCACAAGCCTTGCCACGGCCAGCGTGTCCAATACGGTCAACCGTATTGTGGCGGCGGCTGTCAACGAGGCGGTGGCGCGGGGCGAGATCGACTACGGCACGCTGGTGTCCTTTGAAATGGACGGTGAGGGTCACGTGGCGGCACTTCAAAGTAACATGGCCGAGGCCAACCGCCTGCAGACGTCCATTGCCGACGATATTCTGCAGCGTTTATCCGACGTGTCCACATCGGAACTTGCGATCCCGTTGGGTACACTCAGCGGCTCCACGCTGCTGGCAGGCCGTGGGCCGTGTATTCGCGTGAAGATGCAGTCGGTGGGCTCCACGTCCGCCACCTTTCGCAATGTGTTTACATCGGCGGGCATCAATCAGACAAAGCATCAGATTTTATTGGACGTGGATGTCTATGTGAGCATTCTGCTGCCCACTTTTACCACCTATACCAAGGTGTCCAATCAAATCGCTGTGGCAGAAACGGTGATTGTGGGCTCGGTGCCGGAAAGTTATACCTATTTCAGTACCGCACCGGATGAAATCAAAGAATACGCAGAAGACTATATTATGAACAACGGATAAGAGGGTGACACGATGGATTACCGTGAAGAAATGAAGCAGCTGCGAGATACGCTGAACGAAAATGCAAGGCTATACTATACCTTGGACGCGTCCACCATGTCCGACTATGAATATGACCATCTCTATCGCCGCTTACAAGATCTGGAGCGGGAGCATCCCGAGGAGATTACCCCAGATTCTCCCACACAACGCGTGGGGGATAAGAGCCTCAACGATTTTGCCAAGGTGGAACATCCCGTGCCTTTGGAGAGTTTGGAGGATGTCTTTGACGGCGATGAAGTGAAGGACTTTCTCCATAAAGTGCTGGAAACACTCCCTGCGGCGGAATACAGTATCGAACCTAAGGTAGACGGTCTGTCCGTGGCTTTGGAATACCGTGACGGTGTATTCTACCAGGGAGCAACCCGCGGTGACGGTCGGGTAGGCGAGGACGTGACGGAAAATCTGCGTACCATTCGCTCTATTCCCAAGACGTTGCCGGAAAAGCTGCCCCGCCTCATCGTCCGCGGTGAGGTCTACATGGCACGCAGCGTATTTGAGCAGATCAACGAACAATTGGAAATT
>JAZLIB010000105.1:0-19999 GCA_045617185.1 Vescimonas sp. | reverse complement strand
GTTACGCCACCAGTGCTTATAGCGATGTGGTGAACTTCACGGTGGCAGGTAATACTGTCCCCGCCGCACCCGTCATTTCTGTTGCCAATAACACCAACACCGGAAAGCCCAAACTGACTTGGGACAAGGTAGAGGGTGCCACCCAGTACGAAGTGTACCGTGCTACGTCCAAGACCGGCACTTACACTAAACTGACCACCACAAGCAATCTCTATCTGAACAATACCTCTGCGGTGGCAGGTACGACCTACTACTACAAGGTGCGCGCCTTGAACGCAGGCGGTACGGCAGGCGAGTACAGCAACATCGTCTACATCACCTGCGACTGCGCCAAGCCCGTGGTGAGCATCAAACTGAACAGCAACAACCACCCCTACCTGAGTTGGGCCAAGGTGGATGGCGCTACCAGTTACGAGGTGTATTACGCCATCAGCGCCAGCGGTGAGTTCACCAAACTGTATACTACAGAGAATCTGTACCTCAACCACAACTCTGCCAAGGCCGGTACGACCTACTATTACAAGGTACTGGCATTGAGCAGCAAGAGCAGTTATGCCACCAGCGCCTATAGCGATGTGGTGAGCATCAAGGCCAAGTAAATATCAACATAAAAAGGACAGGTGCCATCACATCTGTCCTTTTTATCGTTTGTGCTAAATCCGGCTATCGCATTTTTGCTATTTCGTGAATTGAATTTGAAGAATGGCTGATGTAATATGTATTTGTATAGATTTATCCTACTTTTGGGGAAAAGAGGGAGGAAATTATGAAGAAACGGATTTTTGGTTTGCTTTTGGCTTTGGTGATGATGCTGTCATTGGTGCCGACTACGGTGCTTGCTTCAATCATAGTTGCCAGTGGCAAATGCGGTAGTAACCTTACATGGACGCTGGATGATGCGGGTATGCTGACCATCAGCGGTACGGGGTCGATGGAAGAATATGGGGATAATTGTCCTCCTTGGTATGGTGAATCAATCAGTGAAGTGAAGATCGGCAACGGAGTGACAAGCATCGCGAAAAATGCGTTCTCGGATTGCTATGACTTAACGAGCGTAACGATCCCCAGCAGCATGATAAGCATCGGCGATCAAGCGTTCATGAATTGTCCGTGTTTGACGAACGTGACAATCCCCGACAACGTGGCGAGCATCGGACATGGTGCGTTCAGTTATTGTGCCGACCTAACGAGTGTATCAATTCCGGACAGCGTGACGAGTATTGGCGATAGTGCGTTCCAGGAATGCGAAAACCTGACGAGCGTGAAGATCGGTAATAGTGTGACGAACATTGGTGAGTTTGCGTTCTATAATTGCCGTAATCTGAAAAGTGTGACAATTTCTGATAGCGTGACGAGCATCGGCGAAGCGGCGTTTGAAAATTGCGAAAAACTAACGAGCGTGACGATACCGGATAGCGTCACGACCATCAGTTCTAGTGCGTTTTTGGACTGCAGTACATTATCAAGAATTGTTGTAAGCAGCACGAATACGACTTATAGCAGTGATAGTAAAGGCGTGTTGTTCGATAAAAAGAAAACAGAATTGATTCTATGCCCTGAAGGATATAGCGGAGCATACACGATTCCAAACAGCGTGACGAGCATTGGCGAAAGTGCGTTTTACAAGTGCAAGAACCTGACGAGTGTGTCGATCCCGGACAGCGTGACGAGTATTGGCCGCGGTGCATTTGACTATTGTGAAAACCTGACGAGCGTGACGCTTCCCAATAGTGTGACGAACATTGGAGGCGGTGCGTTTATTGGATGTAGCAAATTGGAAAGCGTGACGATTTCGGACAAAGTGACGAGTGTTGAATATTCTACATTCCTTCAGTGCAGCAATTTGTCGAGCGTGACGATTCCGAGCAGTGTGACGAGTATCGGTTATAGCGCGTTTGGGAGATGTAATAACCTAAGCGATGTGTACTATGGTGGTACAAAAACGCAATGGAATGCCGTGGCCGTCAACGATGGCAATGAGAGTCTGAAGAAGGCTACCATTCATTATGGATATGTCCTTTCACCTGAATTGACAGTTATGAACACCGCTTCTACCGGTAAGCCTAAACTGACTTGGAAGGCTGTGAGCGGCGCTGCCCAGTACGAAGTGTACCGCGCTACGTCCAAGACCGGCACTTACTCCAAACTGACCTCTACCACAAATCTCTATCTGAACAACACCTCAGCAGAGGTGGGCAGTACTTATTACTATAAGGTGCGTGCTTTGAATAGTGCTGGTACGGCGAGCGAATACAGCAACATTGTCTATACTACTTGCGACTGTGCCAAGCCGATGGCGACAGTTGCTGCCAACAGCAGCGGCAAGCCCTACCTGAGTTGGAAGTCGGTGGACGGTGCAACCGGTTATGAGGTATATTGCGCTACATCAGAGACTGGTACGTATACTATGTTGTATACCACCTCTAATCTGTATCTCAACCATAACTCTGCCATAGAAGGCAAGACCTATTATTACAAAGTAGTGGCATTGAGCAGCAAGAGCAACGATGCATCCAGCGCCTTTAGCGATGTGGTGAATTTCACCTGCAAGACCGTAAAACCGACTGCACCGGTGATTTCTATCAGCAATGTTGCCGCTACCGGCAAGCCTCAGTTGAATTGGGTTAAGGTGACTGGCGCAGCGAAGTACGAAGTGTATCGTGCTGCCAGCAAGGACGGTTCTTATACCAAGATGTATACGACGACCGGCACCAGTTATTCCAATTCGACTGCCGTAGTTGGTAATACCTATTATTACAAGGTGTGTGCGATATCTGCTTCGGGAGAGAGAAGTGGATACAGTGCGGTGCAGTATATCACCTGCGGCTGCCCCAAACCGATGGTAAGTGCTACAGCCAATAATAGCGGTAAGCCCTATCTGAGCTGGGCGAAGGTGGACGGTGCGACCGGTTACGAGGTGTATTACGCTACTTCTAAGACCGGTACTTACAGTAAACTGTATACCACCTCTAATCTGTATCTCAACCACAACTCTGCTGCTGAGGGTACGACCTACTATTACAAGGTAGTGGCACTGAGCAGCAAGAGCAACGATGCCACCAGCGCCTATAGTGATGTGGTGAGTTTCACCTGCAAGATCGTAAAAATGGTTGCGCCGACGATTTCTGTCAGCAATGCTGCCGCCACCGGAAAGCCGCAATTGAGTTGGGGAAAAGTGGATGGCGCGGTGAAGTACGAAGTGTATCGTGCTGCCAGCAAGGACGGATCTTATACCAAGATGTATACGACAACCGGGACGAGTTATTCCAATTCGACTGCCGTAGTTGGTAATACCTATTATTACAAGGTGTGTGCTATCTCTGCTTCGGGCGTGAGAAGTGGGTATAGTGCGGTGAAGTATATCACCTGCGACTGCGCTAAACCCATGGTGAGCGCTACCGCAAACAGCAACAGCAAGCCCTACCTGAGTTGGGCAAAGGTGGACGGTGCTACCAGTTACGAGATCTATTACGCCACCAGTGCAAACGGCACTTACACCAAACTGTATACGGCTTCCAATTTGTATCTCAACCACAATTCTGCCAAGGCCGGTACGACCTACTATTACAAGGTACTGGCACTGAGCAGCAAGAGCAGTTATGCTACCAGCGCGTATAGCGATGTGGTGAGCATCAAGGCCAGGTAAGTTAAGACATACAAAAAAACAGCGGTTGAAGAAAACTTCGACCGCTGTTTTCGTTGTCGGGTGGAATTTTTCAAAAAAGTTCGGCAAAGAAGCAGCGTGTTGCACGCAAGTGGATAACAAGCCATTGCTATTTGGTAAAAGATGAAGGGAGGAATAGCATATGCTTGAAATTACTTGCAAAGGAATTACTGCCAGATGTACGCAGCTTGAAGGCGTGACAAGCGGTACTGTCGGCACAAAGTGCCGCTTTATTTTTGACGAGGTTTGGGACGGACTGACCCGTACGGCTGTGTTTGCCGCGGGAAATGAACAACGAGATGTGATCCTGACATCCGATGAATGCGTCATTCCCTGGGAGGTGCTGACGAATGCGGGGTATCGTTTGCGCATCGGTGTTTGCGGCGAAAATGAAGACGGTAAAATCGTGATTCCCACCGTATTCGCGAACTGTGGGATCATCCGAGAGGGCGCAAATCCCGGCAATAATCCCAGCGCAGAACCTACATCGGGAATCGTGCAGGGAATTATCGATACGGTTACGAAGAATGTGGAGAAAGAACTGAGTAACGGTGACAATATTCTCAACACCTATAACCCGATCATGACATCTTCGGCCAGTACGCCCGTGAAAGAGGGAACATCCGTCCACCTGAACTTTCCGGAAGACAAGGACACGTATTTTTACCTGAATCTGATGACGGGGTTGGCTGCGGGGAAGAAGTACACATTGTCTTTTGATGCTACTGGTGTTGAGGATGGGAAAGCGCCTGTATTTTGCGTCAGACGTAAATCCTGGGGTTGCTTCACCGTGAAAAATGGCCGTAATGTGGTGACTTTTATACCGGATGAAGATTATGAGGGCAGCAGCGTGATTATCGACGATATGCCTGAGGGCGGTATTCGACCGCAAAATATCAATGTGACGCTCTCAAACTTCAAGATAGAAAGAGGCGCCATGGCAACAGATTATACACCGTCATTAACGGCTATGGCAGATAAACTGCAGAATGTCGAAAGCGCGGTAGCACTGACGCGCAGTTATACAAACCAGTCTTCCAGTTGGTATTGCATGCTGGCATCCGGTGATTTTTACGTGGCGACCGTGCCGCTTAGCCACCGCAATCTGACGGCGGACAGTAGTCTGACTGTTGGCGGAAATGCTACGGCAAGCCAACAGTTGTATATAGTGCCGCCTTATCCTACGAAAGAAACCAATTTAGTCGGCAGTTGTGACCGCTCCGGACAGTATATCGCCAATGTCAACGGTTATAGTGGAAACGGCGCGACAATCGGCGCTGCGTATCGCGTTATCGATCCGCAGGGAAGATCGTCATTTTCTTCTACGGTAAGATTACAAAGTATGGGTGCCATTGTTTCACCTCCGGCTGCGCCGTCTGTTGCGTATCATCAGACCGGTGCTGAGCAGGCTGCTGCCATTGCACAAAGTTATGTCGATGCGCAGTTAAGTGGCCGTACCTTCCACTATGGTGCTAATTTTTTCCATGACGATACAGATACGATCAACGACGCGAGCGGTGCGGCCATGATGCAATGCGATACGTATATTGGTATGGTTCTGCGCGGTATTCCGTACCTGCAAAGCCCGTATGCCAATACGACATCCGATTTCACATATCATTACGATGATATGATGAACCATGCTAACCCCAATCATTACGCCTGGTGTGACAGGATACTGGATAAAATCCGGGATCAGAAGTATCTGCACCGTGATGTGAAATTTGCAGCAGATTACGCATGGATGTGTTGGGGCATGGCTGGAAGCGTGTTTACAGATCCAACTTATGCGAAAACCGGTGACCTCGTCTTCTGGAAAAGAGCAAATAAATGCGATTACTTCGACAATATTGCACATGTTGCCATGTTGAAGATGGAAGACGGTGTACCCTACATCTACGAAGTAACCGGTTCCGGCGAGAGCGGAGGAAAAGTTTTGCGCAAGGTCAGACTCGATGATAAGGCAGAACGACCTTCCTATTTTGCCAGACCAGATTACGCTGCGTCTTGAATATATCTGAACTGAATATCACAGAATTCGACCCATCCGACGGTACGTTAACCCGTCGGATGGGTCAATTTTGTGTGCTGTAAAAGCAATATTGTGTAAGGAATCTGTGCGCTTGAAACATCGGAAAATGCACGGTATCGGAAGACAGAAATTGGAAAAAAGAAACGGATGAATTGCGGAAATGTTGCTGAGAAAGAGGCATGGTAAAACGGGCAAAATCATGTCGTTTTTATTGACTTTTAATAGAGAGTATAGTAAAATAAAACAAAATTAACAATAGGAATATTGTAGAATTGTTGAATAAATTATCAGAAAAGCAGGTATGATGGGGGGGATAGACATCGTGACATCTTTAACTGAGAAAAGTCAGATGTCTGAAGACAGCCATGTGTCTTTGACCGATAATCGTACACAGAATTCTGTGAACAAAAACGCTTTGCGTGCCTATCTGTGTGTGAAGTATGTTTTTGATTTTATCGTGTCGCTGTTCCTCAGTATTGTTTTGCTCGTGCCGATGGTGCTGGTCGCTCTTTGCATAAGGATTGATTCACCGGGAGCGCCTATCTTTACACAGACGCGTATCGGACAAAACGGCAAACCGTTTAAAGTGTATAAATTCCGTACGATGGACCAATCGGCACCCAGTGACTTGCCTACATCGCTGTTCCTTGATGCGGATAAATATATTACGAGGATCGGTGGGTTCCTGCGTCGGACAAGTTTGGACGAATTGCCTCAGATCTGGAATGTACTCAAGGGTGATATGTCACTGGTGGGATTTCGCCCGGTCTGTACCACAGAATGTAAACTGAATGCTCTGCGTGAAACGTATGGCGTTTTTGCCTGCCGACCGGGTATTACCGGTTTTGCGCAGATTCACGGACGAGACGATTTGCATTATGCGAAGAAGGCTGAACTTGATGCGGAATATCTACATAGGCGTTCCATCAGGCTGGATTTATACTGCCTGATAAAGACTGTTCCGGTGACCCTTTCGCAAAAGGGTGTCAAATAATGGCGTAAAAATACCATCAGCCATACCGAAACAGAGCGGATTTTGAGGTTAATTGTGAAAGTTATCAAAGAAGTATTAAAAGACCATTTCAAGTACAGAAAACAGATTTTGCTTTTGGCAAAAGCTGACTTGATTAAGACATACAAAGGTGCAGCGTTAGGCTGGGCGTGGGCTATTATCCGTCCGGCTATTATGATTGCCACCTATTTTTTTGCGTTTACGATAGGCCTTCGTGTGGGTAAGCCGGTAGGGGAGTATTCTTATTTCCTCTGGCTGATTGCAGGCGCAGCACCGTGGTTCTATATTCAGACCGTATATTCCGGCGGCGCTTATTGTATCAGAAAATACAGCTTTCTGGTTACTAAGATACGGTATCCGATTTCGACCATTCCGACATTTGTTAATTTATCGCAGATGGTTTCCCATGTGGCAGTTGTGATAATTGTCATGCTTATTTTCATGATAAACGGGAAGATGCCGGATATATACTGGTTGCAGTTGCCCTTGTACATGCTGATGATGTTCCTGTTTTTCACGGCATGGTCCTTGTTTGCCGGTATGATCTCTGTTATCAGCAAAGACTTCCTGCAATTGGTGAAGGCATCTACCATGGTACTGTTCTGGATGTCTGCCATTATGTACGATTCGCGTCGTGTCAAGAATCCTATATTCCAAAAAATGCTTCATATCAATCCCATTACCATCATTGCAAACGGCTATCGAAACTCTTTTATTTACAAGGTATGGTTCTGGGAAAAATGGTCACAGCTCCGCAATTTCGGCATCGCTTATCTGGTGATGGTTCTGTTGGCTCTGTGGGTGTATAAGAAGTTGGTCAAGGAAATACCAGATGTACTCTAAGGAGAGCAACTATGACACAGAGCAATGATATTGCCATTCAGATAAAGAATGTAACGAAAACGTATCGACTTATTAAAAACGAAAAGGCCAAACTGAGAGCGTACCTGTTTCAGAAAAAAACGAAAGAAGTCAAACGAGCCATTAACGATGTATCTTTGACGATCCACCGCGGTGAGGCGGTGGCTCTGTTCGGACGAAACGGTGCCGGTAAGTCCACACTGCTGAAGATGATTACCGGTGTGGTATTTCCTACGCAGGGACATGTCCGGGTCAACGGACGCGTCAGCGCCCTTCTGGAACTCAGCGCAGGTTTTGACCCGGAACTGACCGGCCGCGAGAATATTTATTTCCGCGGTGAGGTGCAGGGTATCAGTGCCGAGGAAATCAAAAAACTGGAAGCCGATATTATTGAATTTGCTGAACTGGGACATTATATCGACCAGCCGATCCGTACCTACTCCAGCGGTATGAGAGCCCGTTTGGGTTTTGCCATCAACTCCAATATCAGACCGGATATTCTGATAGTTGACGAGGCGCTGAGCGTTGGCGATAGGAAGTTCCGCAATAAATGCCGGGCAAAAGTGAATGAGATCATGGAGAGCGGCGTGACATTTCTCTTTGTAACGCATTCTACTTCTGATGCGAAGACTTTCTGTAAACGTGGTGTGGTGCTGCGCCATGGTCGCATTGTCTATGACGGCGATGTGACAAAGGCTGCGGCGTACTATGAACGTATGATAAAGAATACCTGAAAACGCATATGGCGGTGTGGATAGCGTGTACATATTGATTTCTATAACGACTTGGCTGGCAAGCGGCTTGTATTGGCTGTTTAAAAGACTGCCCACAAAGCATCAGGTCTGTTTTTTCAGCAGACAGTCCAACCGAGTGACAGTTGACTTTGAACGAATTGAAAATGAGTTAAAAAGACGAGATCCCACAGTGAGAACAGTAATGATCTGCCATCAATTCCGCAATGCCCATGATGGAGCAGTACGATTTGCGTGGGATCTGCTGCGCAGTATGTACTATCTGGCTACCTCGCGGGTGTGTATTCTGGATGCCTACTGGCCCACAGTGTCCCTGCTGCATCACAAGGACGAACTGACGGTCATTCAGATCTGGCACTCCATAGGCAAGATCAAAAAGTCCGGATATCAGACACTGGGACAGAAATCAGGACGCAGTGTCAAGATGGCTAAGACTCTGAAGATGCACCGGAATTACGACTATGTCATTGCGGGAGGCCGCGCCTGGAATCCGTGCTACTGTGCTTCGTTCGATATTGAAGAAGAGAAGTTGTGCAATTACGGCCTGCCTCGTCTGGACGAAATCCTGGAGCACAGCGACGAAATCAGTCCGCTGCGGGACAAATACCCGGAACTGGCGGGGAAGATCGTTGTGCTGTATGCGCCTACCTATCGCAAACATATCGTCGAGCCTCCCTATGAATTGACGTCCATGTTCGATCCGGAGAAATACGCGGTTATCTGCCGTTTTCATCCGAACCAACAGTTTTCGCGCGAGTTAGACGAGCAGATGTGTCATTATAGCGAGGGCGATGTGTTTGACTATTTGCAGATCTGCGATTATTTTATCACAGACTATTCCTCGCTGGCTTTAGAGGCGGCAGCCCTGCAGAAAAAGACACTGTACTATTTGTTCGACTATGAACAGTATCAGCGTGAAAACGGACTGAATATCGACCTTTTTAACATAGTTCCCCATGTTACGTTCCAATCCCCAGAGGATTTGTTTTCCATGATAGACCGAGATGCATACCCATTAAGCGATCTGATGTGGTATCGCCGACAGTTTTTGCCGGAAAATCTTGGCAAGTCGACAGAGAAGATCGTTGATTTGATTGAGGAGAAGTTAGGAAATAATGAGATATGTGATAATGGCCGACGGGAAGATGTCGCGTTGGGAGACGACCTTCAATATTCCGAAGCATTTACTGCCCATCGGTAATGAGATCCTCTTAGGGCGCATTGTACGTCAGATAAGGGAGAATGACCCCGATGCGGAAGTCATCGTGACCTCACATGATCCGCGGTATGGAGGTTACGGTGCCGTTCGCCATGAGCCAAAAAACAATATCTACGAAATTGACCGGTTTACGGAGGAACTGGTGACAGATGATGTCTGTTTCCTCTATGGTGATACCTACTACACAGATGAAGCCATGCGCAGAATTTGCGCTATCAAAACAGAGTCTATGTATTTTGCGGGTACATCCCATGCTATTGTGGCGGTGAAAGTGCATGACGCAGATGTAATGCGATATCACTTTACACGCGTGCGAAATATGCATATTGCCGGTAATCTGCATGACTGCCGCGGTTGGCAGCTTTATCAGTCCTTTACCGGACAGACTTTCGACAAGATCCTCATCGGCAGTAACTTTATGATGATTGATGACGGTACGCAGGGCTTTAACTGTATCGCAGAATACCAAAAATTTGTGGAGAGCAGGCATAAACGATAAATGGATATTTTTGAACTGGTAAGGTATCTGAGCAAAAAAGCAAAACTGTTCGTGCTGTATTTTCGCCGTATCCTTTTCGTGAAGAATCGTTTTAAGGTGTCCTTTCTGACGAAACTGAAGGCCAATATCTGCGGAGGCTATCTGGCAGATCAATGGGCTTTATACGATCTGGATATGAAAAAACGCAGGGAATATCTTTCGGAGTTCGACTGGTATCGTTCCCGTTATATCAATGAGCCGTTTGATTATATGCTCAACAATAAGATCATTGCCACGGAGGTGCTGGGGCGTTATATCCGAATGCCGCAGCTCTATCTGGTGAACAGCAAAGGCGTGATTTCGGATTTCTCCGGTGCCATATTGGATAGCAAGAAGGCCGTAGCGTGTATACGGGAAAAGGGCGATGTGTTTGTCAAACCTTTCGGTAAGGGTAAGGGCAACGGTGTGCACCATATCACCTATACGGACGGCACATTTTATAAAGATGCTAAACCGGTGACGGAGCAGGAACTGGCAGATATGTTTGACCGACATAAAGACTGGTATCTCTCCGAAACGGTCAGACAGCATGCCTATGCAGACAAATTGTATGATAAAACAGCCAATACCATACGGATCATCACCTTACGCGACCCGCAGACCAAGCGCTTCAAAGTGTTTTTCGCCGTACAGCGTATCGGTACCAGCGCAACGATCCCCGTGGATAACGGCAGTCAGGGCGGACTGGTATGCAAAATAGATCTGGAAACGGGACGGCTGTCTCACGGACGACGCCTGCATGACCGTGTGATCTATGAAACACATCCCGACTCCGGCACACGGTTTGAAGACATGATTATTCCGGGTTGGGAAGAAATGAAGCAGGAAGTGCTGTCGCTGGCACAACGGTTTCCGTATCTGCATTTTATCGCATGGGATGTGATAAAGATGCAGAATGGAGAAAATTGCGTAATTGAGGCAAATACCTCGTCGGGTGTGAACATTGTTCAACTCTGGGGCGGACAGCGACATGGCGAATTAGGTGACTTTTACCGCGCACACGGCGTGATTCGATAATAGAAGATAATAATCAGAGGGTAGGGGACTATTGAGATGAATATAAAAAAGAGATTACACCGCGAAATGCAGATGCGCCCGATTATTGCAAAGGGCTACACCAGAAAGATGGCATCGGCCTGGTATCGCAAGATGCAGTACGATTTCAAGCACTTCAAGAATACATACACCGAGGATCAGATTCGTGCAGCGCATGACCGTGGCTACCAATGCAAGAGCATTAAAAAATACGGACTGCTTAAGGATAATGAATGTAAGTATATTACAGATTTTGATTATATCTTCCTCTCTCCGTACAACAATTTCTCTGCAAAGTGGATCGGCGATATTCTGACCACTAACCGTATGCTCAAGGATTACGGCGAGCATTGCAGAAAGGTGTACTTCAGTATTATCCAGCGCCGTTCCAAACAGATGATCACGAAGGTGGACGGTGAGGATCATCAATATACGGAAGATGATATTATTGCCCTGATCCGCGAGAAAAAGGTGGTCGAACTCAGACCGGCCTATTGGATCAGTGACAGACCCCGCTACAAACTGGAATGTATTCGTGGCTATCTTTATGTTAATGGTGAAAACTGGCGTGATGTCACGGTAAAGAACCTGATTAAGCGCCTGAAGGCAAACTATGTGGTGGCCGACTATGTGGACCTTGAGCATAAGTTCTCCGAAAGACTGACCTGCGACTGCGCATTGCAGATGTGGATTGCCAATGATGCCGGAACTGCACCGCAGATTCTGTGCGCGCAGGCTAAGCTGTACTGGAACGAGAATGAACGCCGCAGATATTTGCCTGTACTGGTGAATCTGCAGGACGGCTCTTTTGTAAGAAACGGACACACTGAGTATATTGCCGGTTGGGATGCCATTAAGGAGAAAGTCTGCGCCGCGGCAAAGACAATGGGCCAGCTTTCCTACTTCACCGCCTCGATTGCACTGGGTAACGGTAAGCCTTTCCGCTTCCTGCATTTCTCTGCCAGCCCCTGGCTGCCTGAGGTCGCTTTTAACGATGAACTGAATGATTACCTCAAGGCAAAAGCAAGCAGGAAGAAAGAGAACATGCATGTGACAGCGGCTGACCGATTCAAGGCCGTGAAGGACCGTTACTTCAATCTGTATGTGAAACGGCATGTGCGTAAGGGTATGCGTCCTTATATGTATCGCCTCTGGCTGGAAGCGGTAAAGAACGACTTTTTGCATACCAAAGGTGTTTCTCTTCCCAAGAAAATCTGGGCATGGAAACGCGGTTTCCAGTCTTTCCGTATCTATCAGTACGGTCTGACGGAGGAAAATTATAAAGATTTCCTGTCCGACTTTGACTACTACTGGCTTAACCGTATCAACAACGGCTATCAGATCTGGGTGAACGATAAGACCACGTTCCGCTACATGATGGAGCCGTTTAAGGAATATCTGCCGGCCTACTATTTCGCGCTGTTCAACCGCGCCGGTAAGCTGGAAATCCAGAAGATGTGGGATTGTCCGGAGGATATTGAAGAGAGCGTTGAAGGTCTGTGCAAACTGCTGAAAAGCAAGAAAAAACTGGCATTGAAACCCTCTGCCGGTACGCACGGTGACGGTTTCTACTGCCTTGCTTATGAAGACGGCCATTACATGGCTAACGGCGAATCCCTGGGTCGAAACGGCATTGCCGAACTGATTGCAGGATTTAAGTCCTACTATGTTGTGACGGAATACATAGAGATGCATGATGAGATCAAGAAGATCTATCCCAAGTCCGTCAACTCTATCCGCGTGATGGTGATCAATTCTAACGGCTATGATCCCCGGATTATGCAGTCTTATATGCGTATCGGCTCGTCCCGTACCGGTTATACCGATAACGTGGGCTACGGCGGTATCTGCGTGATGGTCAATAAGGATACCGGCGAGATGTATCAGCCCGAAACGATTACGAACCATGTGTTCAGTCCCTGCCCGACTCATCCGGACACCGGTACGCCGATTGCGGGCGTGGTTCCCAATTGGGAACTGATCTGCACCAAGATCAAGGAGATCTGCCGCTATCTGGCGGAACTGGAATATCTGGGCTTCGACATTGCGGTAACCAATGACGGCTTCCGCGTGATTGAGATCAACATTCATCAGGATTTGCACAAGGTACCTACATTCGATGATGACATTAAAGCGTTCTTCAAACAGAAAATCAGATATAAGATGAACTGATTGATAAAAAATAGGAGGAGCATGAAAATGAAACTTGGCGTTCTGAAGGATATTAAAAAAGGTGAATATCGTGTTATTTTAACACCCGGTGAAGTGGCTTCCTGTATCGATGACGGTCATGAGGTACTGGTGCAGGAGGGGGCCGGTGTATCCGCGGGCTTTTCTGACGAGGAATATCTGAGCGTCGGTGCACAGATTTCTGACCGTGACACAATTTTTGCCACCTGCGATGTGCTGGCAAAGGTGAAGGAAATCGAGCCTTCGGAATATGCCTTGCTGCGCGAGAATCAGATTATCTTTACCTGCATCCACCCGGCTGCCCATCCTGAAGAGGTGCAGGCGCTGTTGGATAAAAAGGTAATCTCCTTTGCTGCAGAAGACACGCACAGATTCGGCTCCCCTAACTGTGAGGCAGCAGGTAAGGCCGGTGTATTTCTGGGCCTGAACGCCATGATGTCCACCAGTGGCGGCTGCGGCAAGTTCGTCAGCGGTCTGGGTACGGCTCCCGGTATTCATGCTTTGGTGCTCGGCTGCGGTATCGTAGGCAAGGCCGCCATTGAGGTGCTGCAATCCATGGGCGCATGGGTCACCGTGGCTGCCACCAATATTGGCCATTTGCGTGAAATCAGTTCCAAATACGACGGTAAGGTCAACACAATTGTATCCAACCGTTATAACCTTAAATCGCTGCTGCCCAATGTGGATATGGTGGTCAACTGTGTCCGCTGGGATAAGAGCAACACATCTTATCTCATTGATAGAGCGATGGTGCGTTCTATGCCCAAGGGCTCGGTAATCGTGGATATCAGCAACGACTACGGTGTCATTGAAACGTTCCATGAAACCACCCATGAGGATCCCACCTATATTGAGGAGGGCGTGGTGCATTATTGCGTGTGCAATATTCCCAGCGCCATTGCACATTCCACGTCGATTGCCTATGCCGCATCGGTGCAGAAGCATATTCGCAGCATCATGAACAACGGTGTGGCAGAAGCCTGCGCACGTGATGGATTCCTGCGCCGCGGCATGGTGACCTACAAGGGCTATCTGACCCATGAGGAAACCAGTCAGATTCAGAATAGACCGTGGATCCAGCCGGAAAAGATCCTGCAAATTGAAGATAGAAAACTCGATCCGGCCCCCAAGAATACGGTGGCAGTATCGAATCTGTTTTATGAAGATATTGTATTATGAGGTAAAAACATGAAAGACGGCGAAAGCATTGTACGGAATATGACATTAGAGCAGCTTTGCCAGATCGTTGGTATTCAGCAGCCGGAAGGTTTTCCGGGCAGCATGAAGTTCAGCGATGTGCTTGGTTCTTCCATCGCGGCAAAGAAAGACTCTGCAGTTTTTGTCTGGAAAACGGGAGAAAAAGACTCCTGCTACCAGGTAAACGATGCCATAGAAAAGAAAGCCGGGATGATTTTCTGCGCCCAGCGTATCAAGGATAAATTCTTCCCCGATGAGAAAATTGTGGTGGGTGTGGAGCGTCCGGCAACGTGCATTACGAAGTATATCTACTTCGCCAGACACTGCTTCGATGCCAAAGTCATTGCGGTTACGGGTAGTCTGGGAAAAACCACGACCACATCGATGATTAAGAATGTGCTGATCGGCGGCGGTATCAATCTGCATTGCGGCGGCACGATCGACAACTCAAAGGGTGCCATTATCCGCCTGACGCAGCAACTGAAAAACGAGCATGACGCGTACCTGCAGGAAGTGGGTGCTGCTGAGCCGGGCCATGTGGAGAGCCTGGCGCAAGGTCTTTGCCCCGATATCGCTGTCATTACCAACGTGACCGATCCGCATCTGGATAAGTATAAGACGCGGGAAAATATTCTGAAAGATAAAGCCTCTTTGGTAGAGCATCTGACAGAAAACGGCGTAGCATTCTTTGATATGGATAATGACCTGCTGCGCAATTATCAGAGCGACAAGAAAATCATCTATTATGCCATCGACCATAAAGAGGCTGATTACTATGCCGAGAATATCGTGCAGAACGATAAAGGACAGACCTTTGACATTGTCTGCCGTGCTTCCGGTGAGCGTTACAGCGCTTCCCTGAATGCACTGGGCGTCCACAATACCAGAAATGCATTGGCGGCATTTGCCGTGGGCAGACACATGGGCCTTTCCACCGAGAATATTATCAAATCTCTGGCAAGCTACGAGCCGGAGGGTCAGCGTCAGAATCTGACTACCATCGGCGGTTATCGTGTCCTGCTGGATATGTTCAACAGCGCACCGGAATCTGTCATCGGTGCCATCAAGATTATGGAGGACATCAAGCTGGAAGAAGGCGGTCGCCGTATTCTGATTATCGGCGACATGGCGCGACTGGGCGATGCCTCCAAGGAACTGCATAAGCGCGTAGGCGCAGAGATGGCCGAGTGTACCTTTGATTATCTGTACTGCTTCGGTGAGGATATCAAATACGCCTACGAAGAAGCGGTCAAGGCTCGCGGCAGTGATTGCGTGTTCTATACCAATGACCGTGAGAAACTGAATGACTGGATTCGCACCAATGTGACACGCAAAGACGTGACACTTTATAAGGCATCTCAGACTGTGGCGTTGGCAAAAACTGTGGACGCTGTATATGGAACGACCTATTATCATGGCCTGCAGGGCGTGTTTGTGTCCTATGAGGAGGATACAAATGACGGTGTGGCATTGCAATACAGACATGTAGGCGATTATCTGGAATGCTCCAAGCCTATGTCCAAGTCCGTAAAGACGGTGCGTATCAAGGATATATTGAAAGACGTGCCGGTGCGCCGTATTACGCAGAACGCCTTTACAGAGTGCCGCGAACTGTGTGAGATATTCATTCCGGATACCGTGGTCAACATTGGCCGCCGTGCGTTCTATATCTGTCCCAAACTGACGAAGATACATCTGCCGAAGCATCTTCTCATGATTGAGTCCAGCGCATTTAACTACTGCCGCCATCTGGAGGAGATTGTTATTCCCGAGGGAACGGTTTCTGTTGGCAGCCGTGCTTTCTATGACTGCAAGCAGCTGAAATCCGTGCAGCTTCCTGCCAGTGTGGGCTATATCGGCTCTGAGGCTTTTGCCAACTGCCCGCATGTGGTGGTCAAGGTGCCGGAGGACTCCTATGCCAAGGCGTACTGTGAGAAAAACGGTGTGCGCTTCGAGTGTATTAGCGTAGATGAGAATAAGAAGAAATATAAACTGAGTGATGTGACATTTGAGAAGGCTCCCAATGACTATCGCTATAAGGTAAAGAGAACCGCTCCGGAAGATAGCAGCCGCTATGTGAAAGACGGCGATGTGTGGCGTAAGAAGAAACATACCGTTACCAACGAGGCTGTGCTGATGTGTGCCGGTGATCTGATGTGTGAGCCGGTACTCAGCGAGGCGGCCTACTGCGACGGTAAATATTACTTCCAGCCCATGCTCAAGTATGTGCGCGGCTTTATGAAGCAGGCTGATTTTTCCATTGCCAACCTGGAAACTCTGGTGACGGAAAATCTGCCTTATGCCCACGAGATGCATGTTATCAAGCATCATACCGGCCCCCGTTATCACTGTAACGCGCCGCTGGATTATCTGGACGCTCTGCGCTTTGCCGGATTTGATGCCTTTGTGCTGGCGAATAACCATGCTGCCGACGGTGGTTACGAAGGTATCATAGATACGATTGATAACCTTGACGACAGGGACTTCATGCGTACCGGTATGTTCCGTGATGAGAAGGATCCCCGCGTGCTTGTTGTGGATATTAACGGCATCAAGGTGGGTATTCTGGCGTATACGGAACACGTCAACAGAAAACTGGATCGGGAAACCCTTACCAAGGAAGGCTGCGATACACTTCTGAACCATTTCGAAGAGGAAAAGGTGAAGCGTGATATTGCACTGGCCCGTGCTCAGGGTGCAGAATTCATGCTGTGCTATATCCACTATCTCGGCAAGGATTATTCCCACGAAATCGTGAAGAAGAATATCAAAACGGCGGAATTCCTGGCCAATGCAGGCTTTGACTGTGTGATGGGTTCGCACATGCATGCCGTGCAGGGTTATGATATCATTGAAACCGCGGACCACCGCAAGGTGCCCACGATCTATTCTTTGGGTAATTTTATCAGCAGCGATTCCAATCCTCTGGCCAAAGAAAGCGTTGTATACCGTCTGGTGCTGAAAAAAGACGAGTCCGGTGTGCATATTAAAGACGAATCTTACATTCCTTTCTGGTCGGTAGAAGGTGCGCAGCGCAGTTGGTATAGTGTATTGCCGCTGCCCAAGCGCTATCGTAAAGCCAGTGAGGAAATGGACGAGCGCGAGGCGGATATTGCCAAGTGGATGGGCGATAAAATTAAGGAATTCGAGTAAGACAGAGATCAATTTCTGAAGGATCAGTAAAGATGAGCAAGTGGAAGAAACTTTACAATCAAATACGCTTACTTTGTCTTGTCCTTCAGGGATTTAAGTATCAGTCGTCTAAGCAGTATCTGCGGTACGAACGCGGACATCAGAATCCACAGCAATTCAAACGGCTTATGCGTTTGCTGCCGTTTAACAGCGGATATGAAAAGATACTCAATGATATCCTGTCGGTGAAAATGGTGCTGCAAGAACGCAGCGACTGTTTTGCCACACCGTATGCATTGGTGGTCGAGACGGACAGACAGAAGAAGGTCTGTTTACTGCCGGATTTCCCTGATGAAGTAACACAGAACACAGAGACCCTTATTGCACTTTTGCGCAATAAGGGCGCTCTGCTTGTAAGAGATTGTAAAAATATGTACCCACTGCGCCTGCAGGTATGGCGTTATGAGGCAGGCAGTTACTATATTGACGGAACAGAGATTTCCGAGCAGGACATAAAGCACTTGGCGGAGGATTTGCCGTCTGACACACTTGTATGCGAGTTTACAGAGCCTGCTGCGGACTATGGATTTACCTGCCCCATGCTGCATATCACCATGGTTAAATCAGAGGACGGTACATTTTCAGAAACGGCGGCGTATGTGACTGACGGGCACTGTATGGATGCATCGCAAGGTCAAATCCCGCCGGTAAACGATTCGCGTGTCGATGCGGCCCGCGCATTTGCCGGCTATGTCAGCCGCAAGTTCCGTGAACTGCCTTATCTGCATCTGACCATGATGCTGACGCAGAATGGTTTTGTGCTTATGCAGTTTGACTGTGGGCAGGATCTTGTTCATATCCCTTGTCTGCCCGATGAGGTGGAGCAACTGCTTGCAAGACTGGAGAAAAATCAACCGGCTTTGACATGGCAGGAGAAAAGGGAACAGCTATATAAGTACATTACTTCCTGGCAGGCCAAACGCAAGGGCTTTGTTGATTTCATGTACCGCAATTGGCTTCGCGGTTTGAAAGAAGACAATAAGACGCACTGTACCAGCCGGAAGGAAAAGCGCTGGGCGCATCGCCGCGGTTTTTACTCTTACCATATCAGGCAGTATCATCTGACTGAGGAAAATTATCGTGAAATTCTGTCTGACTATGATTATAAGCGACTGCGTCCACTGAACTGCCGTTACCATAAATGGCTGTGGGACAAGCAGATGTCCTATTTTGTGCTTTCACCGTTCGGCGACTATCTGCCGGAATATTATTACCGTGTCGTCCCGGAAAAGGGGAAGGTGACTGTTATTCCGTATGATCCCGCCTGCGATGACGGTACGCTGGATGATATCATTGCGCTTGTCAGACGGAAAGGGAAGTTAGCCCTTAAGCCAACGGTTGGCTCTCATGGCGAAGGCTTTTATAAACTTTCGTACGCAGATGGTGACATCTATGTGAATAACGAGAGATGTACCGTTGACGAAGTGAAACAACTGCTTGCCGGACGGAAGAGTACCTATATCGTGTCCGAGTATGTGGAAATGCACCATGAGCTCAAGCAAATTTATGATAAAGTGGCATGTACGATACGTGTCATGACGATTCAGAACGGTGCTTCATCGCCTGTCAAAAATGCGTATCTGCGTATCGGCACCAGTTTTACCGGAAACACGGATAACCTTGGCTCCGGCGGCATTGCCGTGCCGATCGATTTAGAAACCGGACATCTTGAAAAAGCAGAATTGTTAATAGATCATGAGTTTACTCCCTGCGATATTCATCCGGATACCGGTGCACCGGTGCAGGGACAGATTCCCTATTGGGAGGATATCAAGGGGAAAATTACGAAGATTTGTGATTACCTTCGTCCTTTGGAATATTTAGGCTTTGATATTGTTGTTACAGAAGACGGATTCCGAATTCTGGAAATCAATACACATCAGGACTTGCATAAATATCCCGATTATCCCCAGGAAGTAAAGGATTATTTTACTGAGAAAATGGCTCGGAGGAAGATGAAATGAAAAAACAGCAAAAAATCAGTGCATGGTTATGTGCCATTCTTTTGCTTTTTACTGTATTTACTACCGGAATTCTGGCGATGAATACTGTCTACGCAGAACCGGATGATGAACCCCAGACAGAGGAGGTTACGGATCCGGAACCCGTAGATCCGGAGCCGGTTGACCCTGAACCCGTAGACCCTGAACCGGTTGATCCAGAACCTGTAGACCCGGAGCCGGTTGACCCCGAACCCGTTCGTCCGTCGCCTACACCTTCACCTATCCCTACACCTACGCCTACGCCGACGCTTACGCCGACGCCTTCGCCCGCGACACCGACAACGGCCACGACGCCGGCGACGGC
>JAZLIB010000104.1:0-19013 GCA_045617185.1 Vescimonas sp. | reverse complement strand
GACCTACTATTACAAGGTACTGGCACTGAGCAGCAAGAGCAGTTACGCCACCAGCGCCTACAGTGATGTGGTGAGTTTTACCTGCAAGAGCAGCGCACCCGCTGCACCGACTATCTCCATCAGCACCAATGCTTCTACCGGCAAGCCCAGACTGAGTTGGAAGGCCGTGAGCGGTGCTACCCAGTACGAGGTGTACCGTGCTACGTCCAAGACCGGCACTTACACTAAACTGACCACCACCACGAACCTCTACTTGAACAATACCTCTGCTGAGGCAGGTACAACCTATTACTACAAGGTACGTGCCCTGAACGCAGGCGGTACGGCAGGCGAGTACAGCAACATCGTCTACATCACCTGCGACTGCGCCAAGCCCGTGGTGAGTATCAAACTGAACAGCAACAACCACCCCTATATCTCTTGGGGCAAGGTAGACGGTGCTACCAGTTACGAGATTTACTACTCCACCAGTGCAAACGGCACTTACAGCAAACTGTACACTACAGAGAATCTGTACCTCAACCACAATTCTGCAAAGGCCGGTACGACTTACTATTACAAGGTACTGGCATTGAGCAGCAAGAGCAGTTATGCCACCAGCGCCTATAGCGATGTGGTAAGCATCAAGGCTAAGTAAATATCAATAAACAAGACGGCTGTCATGGTGGCAGCCGTCTTGTTTCATCCATATGCCAAGGCAAGCACCAATGGCGCAAAGTATATCTACAAGGTAGCCGCCTATAAGACAGTGGGTGATGTGACCTATACCAGCACCTATTCTGTCACCAAGACGATTTACCGCCTGACTACACCGACCATTTCTTCCGCCACCAACAGCGGCGCAGGAGAGGTTACGGTGAAGTGGGATACGAACAGCGCTGCCTCCGGCTATGAGGTGAAGTACACCGTAGATAGCACCACCAATACAGTGAACGTGAGTGGTGCAAATACTGTAAGCAAGGTGCTGAACGGCTTGACCGTCGGTAACACATACAAGGTCTATGTCCGCAGTTACAAGACTGTGGGTGACAACACCTACTACTCCGGCTACAGCGCTGCAAAGAGCGTGAAGGTAGTTAAGTAATAACTTCATATTAAAAGCAGCAGGAGTGTATACTCCTGCTGCTTTCCTTATATTCGGTTCTGTGGTGAAAACAGACAGCCTATTCCTTGTTTACAGCTGCTCAAAAATTGACAAGAATAAACAGCAGAAAAGACTTGTAATAACCACACACTATGGTATACTGCAACACAACTGAATGAGACGCAATTCTCCCCTTTTCAGAGCATCAAAGCATCATAGCATCACTGCTCTGGAAGGGGAGAATTTTTGATAGCATCAAATAATCACCGAGTATATACAATGTAGGGAAATTTTCGCACAGCATCAAAAAAAATCATTTTGCCATAGCATCGCTTTCGGAGCATCATCGTCGCACATTTTCATGGTTCCCAATGAATATATTTTATCAGACTGTATTCAGATGGTGGCAATAATCTTTCTGCATTGACAGATGGAAGTGTTCGGCATTTTACCAAAATGTATAATTGACAAGACATGAAAAAAATGCTATTATGTCAATAACTTAATCAAATGAATTAATAAATCAAAGATATGGTGCTTACTATGAAATATGATATTTGTGCATTGGGAGAAATCTTGATTGACGCGATTACCAATGCAGATTCCGAAATTCGTATTACAGGCAATGCGGGTGGTGCCCCTGCAAATGTATTGGCGTGTGCCGCAAATCTCAAATTAAAAACAGCTTTAATATCTAAAGCGGGCGATGATTATATCGGTCGGTGGCTCAAAGAAGTGCTGGACAATACAGGCATAGATACTGAGGGACTTGTTCTGTCAAAGGATAAGAACACGACAATCGCGATGGTGTCACTTTCCAAAGATGGTAATCGTTCGTTTTCCTTCTATCGCACAGGTTGCGCAGATGTAAGTTTGGATGTTAACGAGCTGCGGCTTGATATTATTGCAAACTCCCGTGTGTTTCACTTTGGCTCTGTTTCGATGACAGATGAGCCCGTCCGGAGTGCTACAATCTATGCGGCACAGTTCGCACGCGAAAAGGGACTGGTGGTTTCCTATGATCCTAATATCCGGTGCAACCTTTGGGACAATAAAGAGAACGCGGTCAAGTATATCAAGAAGGGACTTGCTTTGGCAGACGTTGCTAAACTTGCGGATGTGGAGTGCGAATTCCTCTACGGAAAGGGCAGTCTCCGTGAGACAGCAATGAAAATATTTGCTGATTTCCCAAATCTGAAAATGCTCTTTATTACATGTGGGGAAAATGGAAGTTACGCGTTTTGTGGGACAGATGCGTCAGCATTCGCACCATCTTTCAAGGTGAGGGCAGTTGATACGACCGGAGCAGGCGATTCGTTTGTCGGCGCAGTGTTGACGCAACTTATTGAAAGAAATCTAAAGATTACGGGTTATTCAGATACTGAACTTGCAGAATTACTAAGCTTCGGTAATGCGGTCGGGGCTCTTTCGGTACAGAAGTATGGCGCGATTGCGGCTATGCCGACTTTGGAAGAAGTCAATAAATTCCGAATTGCACACAACAATAAAGATGTAATTTGATGTCATAAACGACATTAAATAATAAAAAAGGAGGAAACAATAGTTATGAAAAAGTTTCTGGCAATGCTCTTGGCTGTTCTGATGGTTCTTTCTCTCGTTGCCTGCGGTGAGAAGACCCCTGAATCCGACAATGAGCCCGCAAAGGATGTCACCATTCGTATGTGGACATTCCTTGACCCCACCAACACCTCCAATGGCCGTTCTGTTGCGCTGCAGAAGATGATCGACCGTTTCGAGGCTGAAAACCCCGGCGTTAAGGTCGTTGTCGAGCCCCAGCAGTGGGACACCATGACCAGTAAGTTCATGGCAGCTGCTACTACCGGTGAGGCACCTGATATTATGTGGTGCGCACGCGATGAGCTGTTTGGCGTTCTGAACGCCGGCCTGTTGGAGCCCCTGGAGAATCTGTTCATGGGCGACTGGACTGCTGATCAGATTGCTGATGTTGATGACGGCTACTTCCGTTTCGGTGAACGCGATGGCAAGCACTATACCCTGTGCCTGAACAAGAACTGCACCGGCTTCTTCTATCGCGAGGATCTGCTCAAGAAAGCTGGCCTGGAAGTCCCCACTACTTTTGAAGAACTTTATGCGGCTGCTGAGGCTCTTACTCAGGAAATCGATGGTCAGAAGGTCTATGGCCTTGGTATGAGTTTCTCTACCGAGACTAACGATGCTCAGCCCATCGTCAACTGGCTGCTCCAGAAGCAGGGCGGACTCTTCAATGAGGACGGTACTGCCAACTGGGCTAACGAGAATGGCGTTGCCGCTCTTGAGTGGATCAAGAAGTGCGTTGACAACGGCTATACTCCTGCTGATGCAGTTAACAAGACTATTGAAGATATCTACACTGAGTTTGATGCTGGCAAGTATGCAATGACGGTTGCTTCTGCTGTACGTCTCGGTACTACTCGCGACAACGCTTCCTTTGACGGTTCTACTATCCAGTTTGCTCCTCTGCCTGGCGGTACTGTTATCGATGGTTGGTTCGCAGGTGTCTACAGCGGCTCCGAGAATAAGGAACTCGCTGGTAAGTTCCTTGAACTCATGTATGACAATGAGTCCGATCTGCTGTGGATCAATGATGGCGCACAGGCACCCAACAGAAAGTCCACAGTTGATTCCATCGAGATCACTGATTCCAACAAGTACCTGAATGCTATGCTGCAGGCATTCTCTGAAGGCTGGCTGCCTTCCAATACGCAGGCATTTGTCGGCTGGAAGCTGGATACCATTCGTCCCATCCAGGCTATCCTGACTGGTGAGACCGATTACATGAAGGCTTTGAGCGATGCTGAAGCTATCTTCAACACTAATAACAATCGTTAATGTGTTTCTTTTCAAGAAGCTATATCCCGGATTTATCCGGGATATAGCTCTTGAAAAACTCCAGCTTGGAACGAATGTACTTTTAATAAAAAAGAGTATATTCGTTTGGGCTGTATTTTTCATATCTGCGCAATAACACATAAAGGATAATCCCGAAGTTCGATGAGGCGGTGTGCTGATGAAATCAAAGAAAACTAACAGAAAATTGCTATCTATGGGATATGTGACCCCAGCTATGTTTGTGTTGCTGATGCTGCTTGTTGTCCCCCTTGTATACACGCTGTATTGCTCACTGTTCAACCTTGATTACCTGGTCAAAGGAGACTTTGTCGGTTTTGGCAACTATCTGCGTTTGCTTAAGGATGCGCGCATCGGACACTCGCTCATTTTTACATTTGAAATTACGATTATTTCTACTGCACTCAGTGTATTGATTGGCTTAGTGATGGCTCTTTGGGTGGATAAGGAGCATGGTTTGCTTGCCTACCTCATTGAGATGTTTGGACTGATTCCGTGGGTCATTTCGATGATGGTCGCAGCACTGCTTTGGCGGTGGTTATTTAACGGTGACCTCGGTCTCTTCAATATGATTCTCAAGGCTCTTGGACATAATCCGATTTACGTGGTAGAGAACCAAACTTCGGCAATTATTGCATTGATTTTTGTGCTGATGTGGCGACTTGTGGGCTACGCAATGATTATGATTCTTGCTGGACTCAAGAGCCTCGACCCCTCTCTTATTGAGGCTGCTAAGGTAGATGGAGCAACGCCATTACAACTGCTTTGGCATATCAAACTACCCCTCATCAAAACGCAGATGTTGCTTTCCACCATTGTTCTGACGGTTTCAAACTTTACAAATAATACCATTCCGAAGGTACTGACAAGCGGCGGACCCAATGATGCTACAAATGTTATCACGCTCTTCCAATATAACCTGGGCTTTCGTTACTATCAGTTTGGTACCTCTGCAGCGCTGTCTATGATTATCATGCTGATTACAGCTTTGATTATCGTGGTGTATATCAAGGTATCGGATTACAAGATATAAATGGGGAGGGAGCAAAGAAAATGAATAAAAACCCCAAGAAAGTTCTGCGGAAGATGGTTACTATCATCATTCTCGCCTTTCTCGCCTTTGCAACCACGTTGCCGATTTTCTGGTGTATTATTACGTCTCTAAAGGTGCCGCAGGATATATCTGCTTATCCTCCGAAAATTTTCAACTTTGCAGTAACATGGAGAAACTACAAACAAGTTTTTGCCCAAAGTTTTCTGACGGCTACAAGAAACAGTATAATATACACATTCCTTACGATTATTGGCTGTCTTGTGCTTGGCTATTTGGCGGCATACGGCTTCGAGCGCCGCAACTTCCCGCTCAAAAAGGTCCTTTTCTATGTGGTTGTTATTGGCATTCCACTGTCTACGGGTAGTTCAGTTCTGCTGATCCCGAATTATCTCATGATGATGAAATTGCACCTTACTAATCATTGGTACACTCTACCTTTGCTCTATACTGCATACAACTTGCCGCTCGTCATCTGGATGCTGATTTCCGGTATTCGGGGGTTGCCTATAGAGTTGGAGGAAGCGGCGAAAATTGATGGCTGTAGCCAATTTTATATTGTTACAAGATTAATACCGCCGATCATTCGTCCGTCCTTTGCTGCCGCTGCGTTATTCGCCTTTATCGGAGCTTGGAACGAATTTATCACCGCTACTGTCATGGTTAACGGTTATGCACTTAAAAATATTCAGATGGCAATCTACGATTATATTGGTTTTTTCGGACAGGAGTGGGGCCCTCTTTGCGGTGCTGCCACACTGGCAATTATTCCTATTCTACTTGTGTTTACTTTCCTTGGTAAACAACTTGTGAGCGGACTAACCGCGGGAGCTGTCAAGGGTTGATTGCACATCTACCCTGCGATAAGAGACTGGTTTCCCGGTCTCTTATTCTTTATTGCATATAAAAAATATATGGGCTTAGGGAGGATTACTATGAAAAACTATATTCATGAAATACCCGCACCGGGCAAAAAAATAGCGTTTAGCAAACACTTTGATGTTGTCGTTGTCGGTGGCGGTATGAGTGGCCTGCTTGCGGCAATGGCCTCCGCCCGCCAAGGTGCAGAGACGGCATTGGTGCAGGATCGCAGTGTGTTTGGAGGCAATGCCAGCAGTGAAATGCGCATGCACATTTCCGGTGCATCCTGTCACTGGGGAAAACAAGATGCCGCCGAGACTGGTATTCTTATGGAACTCCAACTGGAAAACAAGTACCTCAATGACTCATATAATTATTCCATTTGGGACGGTGTCCTGTGGAATGCTGCAAAGAAAACAGAACATCTTTCGATTTATTTGAACACAGCCATGAATGATGTTGAATCGAATGGCGAAGAGATTACCTTGGTGCGTTGCTATCAGACCACTACTGAGCAATGGATGGAATTGACTGCGGACGTGTTTGTAGATGCTACTGGTAATGGAACGCTTGGTTATATGGCTGGAGCGGAATATAAGGTCGGTCGAGAGGGCCGTGATGAGTATGGCGAGAAGGATGCCCCCGAGATAGCTGACGGGAAAACAATGGGTAATACCATCTATTTCGTTGCTGAGGACCGTGGACACCCCGTGAAGTTTGTCAAGCCAGAATGGGCTTATACATTTGATGAGAGCGATTTTAAGCATCGCTATCATGGTGACATCGTTGTGTATCATAATGCGGACGATGTAGTTGTACTTAAACCTGATGAGGATTACGAAAATCACCGCGATGAACTGGTAGAGAAGTATGATGTGAAAAGCGGTTATTGGTGGATCGAACTTGGCGGCGACTGGGATGATATTATTAAGCAGTCCGAGGATATCCGCTGGGAGTTGTACCGCACGGTCTACGGTGTATGGGATCACATTAAAAACGGTGGAGACCACGGTGCAGAGAATTATGAGCTCGTTTGGGTTGGCAACATGGGCGGTATGCGTGAGTCACGCCGTTTAATGGGTAATTATGTGCTGCGGGAGCAGGATATTCTGGCTAATCGTGTTTTCGATGATGCTGTAGCATACGGCGGCTGGCCGATGGATGAACATATTGCGGGTGGATTTAGAGCAAAGGGACAAATTCCATCTATGGTTCGTTCGTTCAAAGGCCTCTATTCCATTCCTTATGGTTGCTATTGCTCGAGCAATATCAAAAATCTTATGATGGCAGGCCGAAACATTTCGGCGTCCAAAATGGCAATGGGATCTACCCGTGTAATGGCGACCTGCGCCATCGGTGGTGAGGCAGTAGGCGTGGCGGCAGCTAATGCTGCGAAACATAGTCTTACGCCGACAGAGTACGGTGAACAGTACATGAAGGAACTCCAGCAAAAGCTTCTGCGCGAAGATCTCTACATTATGGGACAGAAAAATGAGGATCCTGCCGATCTGGCCCTGCGCAGTACGGTAATGGCAAGTAGCGAAAAACCGGGCTTTGAGGGTAAAATGGTGATTTCCGGTGTTACCCGCCGTGAGGGTGCATGCAGTAATCTTTGGTGTTCCGACGGATTGAGCGAACAGGGAGAGAGCCTGACACTCAAATTCGATAAAAAGAGTACTGTCCATGAGACCTATTTGGTATTTGACCCCAACTTAAGCGAGGAGCGCTGTATTTCTGTTTCCAAGGCGTTTATTATGAAGGAGCCTTTGGGTGTAGCAAAGACCCTTGTGCGCGATTATCGGGTAGAGTTGCTTGCAGACGGCAAGGTTATAGCCGATGAAACTGTTACGGCTAACTATCAGCGTCGCAACACCGTGTATTTTGATGCTGTGGAATGTGATGCAGTCCGCGTCACTGTCTTGGCAACAAACGGAGAACCTGACGCTCGTATTTATGAGATTCGTGTATACTGATTAAAACAATCAACAACTGTAAAGGAGAAAAGACATGATTCAGCAGGTTATGGTTGCCCCCGGCGTGATAGAGTTCCGTGATGTTGCTATCCCTGAGATTAGTGAGAACCAGGTTCTCGTTAAAATGATGCGCTTGGGTATTTGCGGATCCGATATTCATGTTTACCACGGTAAGCATCCCTATACCAAGTACCCCGTGACACAGGGACATGAGGTTTCCGGCATGATTGCTAAGGTTGGCACAGCCGTCAAGGGACTTTCTGTTGGTCAGAAGGTCGTCATTGAGCCGCAAGTCTTTTGCGGCAAGTGCTATCCCTGTACGCATGGCAAATACAATCTGTGCGAAGAGTTGAAGGTCATGGGATTCCAGACTACTGGTGCTGCCAGTGAATATTTTGCCGTGGATGCTTCTAAGGTTGATGTCATTCCTGACAATATGTCTTTTGACGAAGGCGCGTTGATTGAGCCGCTTGCCGTCACAGTCCATGCGGCCAAGCGTTATGAAAATCTCGCCGGTGCCAATGTATGTATCCTCGGCTGTGGTCCTATTGGTATTTTGCTCGCTCAGACCTGCAAGGCGCTCGGCGCAGCGAAGGTCATGATTACCGATGTGTCTGATTATCGTCTGAGCCTTGCAAAAAAACTTGGCGCGGACTATACTTTCAACACAAAGAATATTTCATTTGAACAGGCAATGCTTGATACTTTTGGCCCTGATAAGGCCGATGTAATCTATGATTGTGCCGGAAACGATATTACGATGGATCAGGCTATTCAAAACTGCCGTAAGGGTGGCTGCATTGTTCTGGTCGCGGTATTTGCTGCAAGAGCTAATGTTGATCTTGCAAAACTTAACGATTCCGAAATTACACTTGATACATCCATGATGTACCGCCATGAGGACTATGTAGATGCTCTGCGTATCGTCTCTGAGGGGAAGGTACAGCTTGAACCTTTGATGAGCAAACATTTTCCCTTCAAAGATTTTATGGCTGCTTATGAGTATATCGATGCCAATCGCGAGTCGACCATGAAAGTAATCGTGGACATTCAGGATTAAAAGGGGATAACATTATGGCTATCAATCAAAAGAAAGAACAATTTGACGTTGTTATTATTGGTGGCGGTTTTGCAGGTGTATGTGCTGCTATCGCAGCAGCACGTGAGGGAGTACAGGTCGCCATTATCCAGAATCGCTCTGTTTTTGGAGGAACAGGCAGCTCTGAAACGCGTATGCATATTGTCGGTGCGAATTGCCACTCGTCTAAGGCAAACTTGCGAGAAACAGGAATTATTGAGGAAATTCTTCTCGAAAACAAACGGCGAAATCCCTATGCAAACTTCCCGATTTTTGACATGATAGTGTGGGAGCATGTGATGATGGAGAAGAACATCACATCGTTCTTGAATACCAATATCGATGACGTCATCATGGACGGTGGGAGAATTGCCGCTGTGGTCGGCCATCAGAATACCACCGAAACAGAATATACTATCTATGGCAAGATATTTGTTGATGCAACTGGACACGGTACCGTCGGTGTAATGGCGGGAGCGGCAAGCCGCATCGGCAGTGAATCACGCCATGAATTTAACGAAGCGACTGCACCTGAAGAAGCAAATAACTACAAAATGGGCAACACCATTATGTTCTGTGCAACCGACAGAGGCGAGCCCGTCAAGTTTATCAAGCCTACGTGGGCAAATACGTACACAGAGTATGACCTTCGTAATCGTCCGCACGTTGATCGTGTTTGTGCGCAGGCGGACGGCGGCGGTCTTGTGGCGGTAGATGCTTCCAAAAATCAACTTCCGGAGTTTTCCAATGTAGATGCCGGATATTGGTGGATTGAACTCGGCGGTGACAGCGAGGATATTATTCAGGAAAGTGAACAGATCCGAGATGATTTGTTGAAAGTGGTCTATGGCGTATGGGACCATATCAAGAATCAAGAGGATCACGGTGCAGATAATCTCGACCTTGAATGGGTCAGCATGGTTCCCGGCTATCGTGAGAGCCGCCGTTTGGAGGGAGACTATCTTCTTAATGAGAATGATATCCGAGCCAACCGGGTCTTTGACGATGCTGTAGCCTATGGCGGCTGGCCGATGGATTGCCATATCCCCGGTGGAGCAAACGATCTCGATAATGTGGGATCCCGCGTATTTAACTTTGAAGGGCATTATTCAATTCCTTACCGTTGTTACTATAGCCGTAATGTGGAGAATCTCATGATGGCAGGGCGTGATATTTCTGCCACAAAAATGGGTTTCTCTTCTACACGTGTGATGGGAACTTGTTCAGTCGGCGGTCAAGCTGTGGGTACAGGTGCAGCACTTGCTGTCAAGTACGGCTGCACCCCGCGAGAGGTGGGAACGGCACACATTGATGAATTGCAGCAGATCCTTCTGCGCAATGATGCCTATATTCCTGGTCACACGAACCATGATCCGCGCGACCATGCTCTCAAGGCGAAAATTACCGCCAGCAGTGAGACCAAAGGCGGAGAAGCTGTAAATGTGATTAACGGTGTGTCGCGTGCGGTTGGAGACAATAGTAACTGCTGGATTTCCGACTCGCTGGATGTGCCGCAGAGTATTACTCTCGCGCTTGAGGGACAAACTGCATTGCACGAAGTGCGGCTCACTTTTGATACGGATCTTAGCCATGAAATTCAGCCATCTCTAATTAAGAATGTAAAAAAACGTCAAGTCAAGTATCTCCCGCTGGAACTCATTAAGGATTATGATGTGAAACTCCTTTCCGAAGGGAAAATTGTGGCCCATCGTGAGGTGCGCGACAACGGACAGCGTTTGAATGTGCTCTCCTTTGAAGATGTTGTGTGTGATGAGATCCACATTACTGTCTATGCCAGCTACGGTTGTGACAATGCGCGCATCTTCGAAATCCGAGCCTACTGAGAAAGAAAGTTAATGCAATACGGTATTTACTATGCCTACTGGGAAAAAGACTGGCAGGCCAATTTCCTTCCTTATATTGAAAAGTGCAAAAAGCTTGGCTTTGACGTGTTGGAAATTGCCTGCGGTGGCTTTGACCGCGAGGGTGATGATGTATTCCGTGAGCTTCGCGTAGCCTCTGAAAGCTGCGGCATAAAACTTACGGGAGGATACGGCCCAAGACCTGAGCACAATCTGGCAGCGGCAGATACCCCACAGGTGGAAAAAGCGTTCGAATTTTACGCGAATATTTTTCGTAAAATGGAGATTGCCGGTATTGATCGTATTGGTGGTGCGCTCTACTCATACTGGCCGGTGGATTTCTCAAGACCTATTGACAAAAGCGCTGACACACTGCGAAGCATTAAACGGATGCGTCGTCTCGCAGATATGGCATTAGATCATGGCATCACACTCAATATGGAATCTCTCAATCGCTTTGAGGGTTATATGATCAATGAAGCGAGTGAATGTATTCGCTATGTGGAAGCGGTGGACAAGCCGAATGTAAAAGTCATGCTTGACACATTTCACATGAATATTGAGGAAGATTCTCCTGCCGATGCTATCTGTAAATGTGGACCATTGCTTGGGCACTTCCATGTGGGTGAGGCAAACCGACGCTGTCCTAATATGCATGGACACATCGACTGGACAGCTATCGGTGCAGCTTTGCACGCTATCGACTACGATGGTTGCATAGTAATGGAACCATTTGTTCGCATGGGTGGACAAGTCGGCAGGGATGTGTCGCTTTGGCGTGACCTCAGCGGTGGTGCAACGGATGACCAACTTGATGAAGAGGCTGCAAATTCGGTGAAGTATTTGCGGAATATTATTGGATAAAAAAGGATAGAAAAACATGATTGGTACTTATTTTCTTGGCAATGGAGAATTTGAAACTCGCGAAATGGCGGGGCATAAACTCGCGGCAGGTGAAGTGCGATTGAAGGTGGCGGCATGCGGTGTGTGCGGCACAGATGTCCACATTTATCATGGAGATAAAGGCTCGGCGGAAGTCGTGCCTCCGGTCGTGCTGGGGCATGAACTGGCTGGAACCGTAGTTGAGGTGGGCACGGATGTAAAGAAACTGAAAGTTGGTGACCGTGTGGCGGTAGACCCTAACAGTTATTGTGGCGCGTGTCACTATTGCCGAATTGGGAAGAAGCAGCTGTGCACCCATCTCTATGCGGTAGGTGTTAATCGAGATGGTGGCTTTGCCGAATATTGCCATGTCCCTGAGGAACAATGCTATCTTCTTGCTGAAAATATCCCGTTGGAATACGGCGCAATGGCAGAGCCCCTTGCCTGCTGTATCCACGGTATTGACCGTGCGGAGATTCGTCTGGGCGACACGGTACTCGTTATTGGCGGTGGTGCTATTGGATTGATGATGGCACAACTTGCCAAACTCTCTGGTGCCTCTATGGTTATTGTCAGTGAACCGGTAGAACTTCGCCGTAAAATCGCGCTGCAGATTGGTGCTGATGCGGTAATTGATCCGGTCAACGAGGACCTCAAGTCCCGTATCAGCGAGTTGACAGGTATTGATGGCACAGATGTAGTCATTGAATGTGTGGGTAATACCGTTGCTACCGCACAGGCATTTGAGGCGACAAAACGCGGTACGACAGTACTGCTCTTCAGCGTGCCGAAGGCAGGGGCAATTCATTCGCTAAGCCTGGAACAGGTTTATCAAAAGGAACTGAAAATCATCGGCTCTATGATTAATCCTGATACGCACCAGCGTGCAGTTGACATGATCAACAATGGACTTATCCAGCTTGCTCCCATTATCACCCATAGATTCCCGGTGGAAAAGCTCAAGGATGCAATTTTGATGCAGATGTCGAGCGAGTCGATTAAGGTGTTAGTTGGCAGCGATTACAAGTAATCATGATAGTTGCGCGGATAACTTGTTTGCCCGCGCAACACATAGGAAGAGATTTACATGAAAAAATCCAACCGAAGCAATATGGAACCTGATATGATCCCTGCCGCGCCTGGATCTATCAAGCACTTTTTCTGGGTGATTCGAGAATATTGGGTGGATATGGTTGTACTGAATATGGCATTTGTAATCTTTTGCCTGCCAGTTATTACGGCTCCGGCTGCTTTCTTGGCATTGTATAGCAGTCTCCACCAAATGTACTGCGGACGGGAAGTACATGTCATACGTGATTTCTGGCGAGATGTCAAGCGAGAATTTATTCGCTCACTTTTGCCCGGCATAATACTGATTGCGGGCGCAGCAATAGGCTATCTGGGACTTCGGAATGCGGCATCTGCCGTTTCTTCACTTGGGCTCTTATTCCCGATAGCTATCTTCCTTTGGATTTTTGCGGTATTCTCTTTTTCGCTATATGCGCTACCAATAGCAGCACTTGTAGAACTTCCTATGGCGGCGGTGCTGAAAAACGCGCTCATTCTTACATTTGCCTGCATAGGAAGAAATATTGTTGCGTTGTTGATTGAAGCAGCACTTACACTACTCATTCTAATCACGGTACCAGTTTCTGCGCCATTGCTACTGTTTATCCATTTTTCCCTCTGTGCGCATATTAGTATGAGCTTTGCGCAAATAGGATTGAACTATTGTATGATTCCGGACGAAAACAATGGGAAATGATATTTTATCATTGTTCTTGGCGGTTAAGCGTGCTATCATACTGGTAGTATAAGAAAGGCGACAGAATATATGGGAAAAATAGGAATGAATAGCCTCGATATTCAGGAGAGCAATCGCACCTCCATTCTGCGTATTTTGGCGAAAGAAGATGTGCTGACTCGCGTTGACCTGTCCCGCATGACGGGACTTAAACAGGCAACCATCACCAATATTATTAATGACCTGCTTGCCTCTGGTGTGGTGTCAGAAACAGGTACGATTAAAGGAAACATGGGACGGCGTAGTATCGGTATCCGTATGAATACTGAGCGCTTTTTGGTGCTTGGAATAAAGATTGCACGTCGTTCCTATTCTATTGGCGTTTTTAATCTGAAAAACGAATTGCTCGAAAAAATATTCCGCAATCAGGAGAAAAACTTGACGGCAAACTCCATGTTGCAGAATATTGTGGCCGATTCCAAGGCCTTGATAGAAAAATATGATAATCTTTGCGCTATCGGTGTGGCTGTTCCCGGTCCTTACCTGCGTCGTGAAGGACGTATTGCCGTGATGACGGAGTTTGTCGGTTGGGAAAAAATTGACATATCAAAGCGGTTGAATGCCGCATTTGACCTGCCTGTTTTTATTGAGCACGATGCAAATGCCGGTGCATTAGCAGAGTGGCGACGCAGCCCGAATATCGGGAGTGATGATGTTCTCGTACACCTGCTTGCCAGTGAAGGTATTGGAACTGGTGTTGTCATCGACGGTAAGATTATTAGTGGATATCGCGGCATTTTTGGTGAAGTCGGTCATATGTCTATTAATATGATGGGAGCTCGTTGCGTGTGCGGTAACTGTGGATGCCTCGAGATGTATTGCTCGGCATTGGCATTTGTAAAGGATGTACTTGCAGAACTTCCCAAACATCCCGAGAGTACGCTCAATTCCGTGAAGAAGATAACAGCGGAAACGGTGTTCAAGCATATGCAGCGTGGAGACTCATTTGCAATTGCCTGTGTCAAACGGGTCGGCAATTATCTGGGCTATGGAATTGCTAATGTTGTAAATATTTACGACCCCAAAGAAATTGTCATTTCCGATATCATGTCCGGTGGCGGCGAGGTTATGATGTACGCTCTGCGTGAGAGTGCCCGTGAACGGCTGCTGCCGGATATATACAAGGATTTGACGATTCGCTATTCCAGTGTTTCAGAGGATCTGATCCTCTATGGCGCAGGGTCTGTTGCAATTGACCATATTTTGGACAGCACGGAGTTCTTTTATAAATCCCACCCTGCTACAGAATAAAACAGATAGATATATAACAAAATCTGCAATATATCACGCCTGTCATCCGTGCTTTTATTAATTGCAATTAAAAATACTTCGGGCGAATTTCATTGAGAAGTATATTGCACTGGGAAAATACCAACCAGTGACGATATAGACGTATCATTCCCGCCGATATTTACCACTCCACTTATTGGTGGGTATCGGTCAACAAAAAGGAGGAATAAACCCGCTGCGACTGGCGGTGCGGCAGTGTGGAGACCTGTCGTAATACGGCGCACTCAACGTGGTGACCGTGAGGCTGCTCATTGCGGAGGCAGAGCAGTTACAGTCAAAAAATTATGGCAAAAGTCATTTTGAAGGATTTGAAGAAGGTCTACCCAAATGCCGAGAAGAAAAAGAAGGCCAAGAAGGGCGAAGATGTCAAGAAGACTAACCTGCAGATCACTGACGAAGGCGTCGTGGCTGTGCAGGAGTTCAATCTGGAAATCGCAGACAAGGAATTCATTGTGCTGGTCGGTCCCTCCGGCTGCGGCAAGTCTACCACGCTGCGTATGATTGCAGGTCTGGAAGAAATCTCTGGTGGCGAGCTGTGGATCGGTGACAAACTGATGAACGATGTGGAGCCAAAGGACCGCGACATCGCCATGGTATTCCAGAACTACGCGCTCTATCCCCACATGACCGTATACGACAATATGGCTTTCTCCCTGAAATTGAAGAAGACGCCGAAAGATGTTATCGACCAGAAGGTACGCGAAGCTGCCGAGATCCTGGACATCACCCAGTATCTGGAGCGCAAGCCCAAGGCGCTGTCCGGCGGTCAGCGTCAGCGTGTGGCCATTGGCCGCGCCATTGTGCGTGATCCTCAGGTCATGCTGATGGACGAACCCCTGTCTAACTTGGACGCCAAACTGCGTAATGAGATGCGCGCAGAAATCATCAAGCTGCGTCAGCGTATTGACACTACTTTCGTTTACGTTACCCATGACCAGACAGAGGCTATGACCTTGGGTGATCGTATCGTCATCATGCGTGATGGCTTTATTCAGCAGATCGGTACGCCCCAGGAGGTGTTCGACCATCCCGCAAATCTGTTCGTAGCTGGATTCATCGGTACGCCGCAGATGAACCTCTTTGATGCCAAGCTTGTAAAGAACGACGATAAGTACGCCGTGGAAGTGGGCGGCATCAGCGTAGAGTTGAGCGAAGATAAGCAGGCTCGTTTGGCCGCCAACAATGTAGCACAGCAGGAGATCACATTAGGTGTTCGACCCGACCATCTGGCGCTGTGTGAGAGCGGTATCAAGGGCGATGTAGATGTGAGTGAGCTGATGGGCTCCAGTATCCATCTCCACGTCACAGCAGAGGGCAAGGATGTCATCGTTATTGTTCCCACTAACGGCGCAGATGCCAACTTTGTCATGGGCAGTGAGGTCAATCTGACCTTTGGCGGCAACGTGGCGCACGTATTCAGCAAGGAGAGCGGCAAGAATCTGGAGTGGTAAAGATGATGTATACACAGGTCATCTATCCTTAATAATATAAAGGCATCATTTTGATACTATCAAGATGGTGTCTTTATTCTTTGCTTGCAGCGGCTCAAAAATTGACCCTGAAATATCCCCCCAATATAGGGGTGTGGGCTTAGCCTGCGTTCGGCAGAAGTGGGGCGGTTCGCGTATGGCGCGAAAACGTACCACAAATGCGAAGCTTGCCATGCCGTAATATCCCGCAACAGAATCGTAATGTAGTGAATAATACAAAATAATACGCAAAAATCTTGATTTTTATGCTGACTTGCGATATAATTATCGTGTAAAAATTTATGCATTGGGACAGTGACTCCGTGCAGACGATACAATCCTGCGAAGAGGGGTGCGTGAACAACAGTGGAATTACATACATCCAAGGAAAACCGGCAGAGTAAACATGATAATTCAAAAAAACTGCTGATTCTTCTTTGCATTTTTCTTGTTATTGCAATTGGCGTCATTATCTGGCTGATCATATCCGGAAAAACTCCGTTTTTGCCGGATTCAGACACCGGAGACAAGCAGTCTGGTCTGGTCGTCCCGGAGCAGCAGGAGATGATTCAGGTGACGGCGTATGAATTTTTGGAGCTGAAAGCTGATACTCTTCAACAGGATGTGCATCTCTCCACCATATCTGACAACGAGTGCATTACGGTGATGTCCCTCGTTCTGGAGGATGGCACGGAGTTGTGGCGCTCCGGCGAGCTGTATCCCGGACAGATCGTGCTGTCCATGACGTTAAGCCAGCCTCTTTCGGCGGGAGAATACCCTAACACCGTCCTGCGCTATCAGCATTTTACCTTGGACGAAGAAAAAACACCGCTGAACAATGCGGAAACCATATTGACTTTGAAAGTACAGTAAGGAGTAAGATAATATGAAAAAAAGAATTATTTCATTTCTGATGGCTATGCTCATGGTACTTTTCCTTGTCGGCTGCGGAAAGACTACAATCTCTATAGAATTTAAGGGTGCTGACGGGATTGAAGTTATAAATGCGCAAGGCATCAAGGGCGGTGTGAGCAGTCAGGACAATGTATTAGTGATGACCTCTACAAAAGACGGCGAATACCCACTTGTAGTCAATGTAGATGGCGAAGAGTGTATCGTAACCATTACATTCAAAAATGGAGATGCTACTGTTGTAACTGAGCCTCAGGTCGATTTTACCGCAATCGTAAAATAAGGAGTAAGATCATATGAAAAAACTGTTATCCCTGCTACTGGCGGCGTTGATGGTGGTATGCCTGCTGCCCACGGCAGCCTTTGCTGAGGAATTCGGCGATGGCGATAAAGGCAGTATCCCGATGAAGATGACCGTTGAAAGCCCCGTTCTGCATACGGTTTCTGTCAGTGCCAGTCAGGCAGAGGGCGGTTCCGTTTCCGGCGGCGGAACATACGATGACGGTACTTCCGTTACCGTCACTGCCGCTCCGTCTTCCGGCTACATATTCACCGGCTGGCTGGAAAACGGAGAAAAGGTGGAAAACGCCGGCGCAAGCTACACATTTACTGTGACTGCCGACAGAACTTTGACTGCTGGTTTTGAGCAGGCCAAGGGTACACCCGTGCATCTGTTCCTCCCCAGCAGCCCGAATTTTAACATTGAAGCAGTCGATGCCCCTGTATCTTTGAATTTTAATCCCGGCGAAATGGTCACCGTTACGGCCGTTCCGAAGCATGGCGGTGTGAGATTTGCAGGCTGGTTGGAGAGAAATTATGATGAGGAAAACCCCAATCCGGGCAAGACTCTCGTCTGCACAGATACATCCTATTCCTTTAATATCGAACATGATACTCACCTCGTTATCGATTACAACGAAGTTCAGACCGTTTTCTTCTGGCCGGGAAAAGGCAGCGATGGCGATTTCTTCTTTGAAACCAGTATATATGCCAATGAGCTCGATAGGGATAGGGATTACATATTATACACTTCCGAAGGCCCTGACGATCTGAAGTTCCATTTCCCCCCTGCTGATTGCTTCCCCGCCCCGGAGAATATGGTGTTTGACTGCTGGGAGGTGGACGGCGGCGGATATGAAGCAGGATCCGTTCAGACAGTGATCGGCAGTGGCGCAAACCCCGCGTTTGCCGCCGATGAAATCACCATTACGGCAAAATGGAAGGATGCTGATCCTGATGTCCTTCACTGTGTGATCAGCATTCCCGCTCAGATAGATATCCCTTACAAGCAGGAGTTTACCCCGGTGAAATGGTCGGTGGACTCTTTGGAACTCGGCGCTTATAGTGCTGTAGAGGTCACCTTCTACGACGGCACATTCCAGAGCCAGCAGGGCGATATAACCCCGTATACCGTGCAGGATATTGCCGAAGCAGAGGATGCCCATTCGTACAGATACAAAATGAGAAGACCGGAAGAGCATACCATTCAGATCCACATTGCCGCGGAGGATTGGGCTATTGCTGCCCCCGGAGAGTACACAGCAACACTGCAGTTTGTTGTTACAGGTCTTGACTGAGTTCCGGACTAATGAAAAAAGAAAGTAGAGGCGAAGATGAAGATGAAAAAACTATTATCCCTGCTGCTGACGGCGTTGATGGTGCTAAGCCTGCTGCCCATGGCAGCCTTTGCCGCAGAATACAACAACGGCGATGAAGGCGGCGTTCAGATGTCGCTGACCGTTGAGGGCACCGTTCAGTATACGGTCAATGTCAGTGCCAGTCCCGAGGATCACGGCACAGTGACCGGTGGCGGCACGTACGATGAAGGTGCTTCCGTTACTGTCACTGCCACACCCAATGACGGCTACATATTCACCGG
>JAZLIB010000103.1:0-6378 GCA_045617185.1 Vescimonas sp. | reverse complement strand
TAAACGCTCTTCAATTCCAGAAACACCGCTAATAACTTTGGTATAATCCTGAATGAAGTTTCCATCAGCATCCTGCTTCAGATCTTTTCCCTTCATCCAGCGAGGGAACGTACAGTTATCAGAAGTAACTAGGGAGATGGTTCCTTTTTCAATACCTGTCCACAAGGCGTCTTGATCTTTTTGGCTGCGAAGCGGTGGGCTCATTAGATAGAGAATGCCGTCGTCACCTGTATTTTTCTCTTTGGTAAGAGTTAAATAATGAGAACAGGTTTCTGCGATGACATCTACGCCTCTATTTTTCGCCTCTTGAATAGCTTGCACGGCGCCTGCGGTAGAGATGTGGAAGAAATAAACAGGAGCCTTCAACAATTCCGCATAATACAGCACGCGACGTACAGCTTCTTCCTCACAAATAGCCGGTTTACTCTCGGGGAAGTCCGCCCACGTGGTTTTTCCAGCTTTGGCAAATTCCATATCATTATATTCAGCAATTGCATTACACTCTGCATGGAATCCGCAACGCCCACCATGATCTCTTACAACGCTAAGTACTTGCAGCAAGTAGATGTCATCTATCATGACATTAGCCTTTCTATACGTCATAAACAGTTTGAATGTGGGTATACCATTTTTAATGATTTCGGGGATTTCAGCAAGTCGAGCCTGTACCTCATCGTCAACAGTTTTCCGTGCTGCGTCTAGTCTGTCTTTTACATCACCAAATTCTTCATAATCGGACATGAGTTTGGGATCGCATTTATCAAGTTTATTTTTTGCTTTTTCATAATCGACCTCACATTGCATTAGATTTGCAAGGCTCTCTTTGGTTGCCAGATTCACAACTTTGCAATGAACAGAATAGTCCTGCAGTGCCTTGTTATCCATCTCCTTCAAACGATTCTCCACAGCATCTGTCAGAGAATCGCCGGGCAAAGTAGATGAAAAATCCATAAAGGTGGTAACACCTCCGAAAGCAGCACATTTACTTACTGAATCAAAGTCCAGAATATCTGTAATGCCCCCTAATGGCGCCTTAATGTGCATATGGGGTTCAATAAGGCCAGGTAAAACATACTTATCTGTCGCGTCGATAATTTCCACACTTCCCTCACAAGTTAGGTCCTTCCCAATTTTTGCAATTTTCTCCCCCTGGATAAGAATATCAAGATCCATTTGCTTACCATCCTTGATAACCTTACCACCCTTTATTAGAATCTGATTCATCTTTCTATTGCTCCTTTCATTTTTATAAAAAACGGAGAGAACTTATCCTGGTCCTCTCCGTTTCTTTACCGACCAGTAACAAGAATTAAACTGAGTCAAGTAATATAATTGATTGCTAAAATGGCTTCGATAACATTTCTGTCATTTGCAACAGCCATTATTGTAGAATGGAATGTTTTCCCATCTTTGAGGGGGAATTTATACTGATGATTTCCAAATAGCGGACCTTTTTCAGCCGTTAATTGTTCCGCAATTCTAGGGATCATATAGTCGCCGATTTCGCGACCTGTAATATTCCCGTTTTCAATGTGAACAATAGTCTGCTGCAGAGATTGTCCGCTTAAGTCATGGACAACGATTTCATAATCGGGGCCAAAACTCATAGAAATCATAGAAGCAAATTGTTTTAATAAACTAAGTTTGTTTATGTCCATTGCTTACACCCCTTTGAAAAGAAATTTTCTTGCGAAAAAAGCCGATTAAACGTATTACACGCTTATTCTGAAAGGAAACTGCCTAATTCAAATGCTAAAGCAAATAGCATTTCCAGTTCTTTCCTGGCGAGGAACTATTCGCCTTGAAGACAGTAGGTTGTTTCATTGTGGAAAATAATGCGGATGACAAGTTCACATTCTCCTAAGGGTGCGAAACAATCCCTCTGGTACAATTCATCGATACTTCAATAAATTTCCACTATATGTCTACAATCATCATTTGATTAGGCAGCTTCCTACAGAACGCAATTGTTACAGGTCAAACATCACTGGGATCATAGGCTGCACCCCAAGTTTTGGGCACACGAGAACGTTTGACCATGATGGTAAGCACGATAACGGTAATGACGTAAGGAAGCATCTGCAGGAATTGCGTGGGAATTGCAGAACCAGTAATTTGCATACGCATCTGCAGCGCGTCTGCTGCACCAAACAGGACACATGCCAATGTGGTACGCAGAGGATCCCAACCGCCAACAACAACAGCGGCCAGAACAATAAATCCGCGGCCATTTGTCATGCCGCCTGCTGCGAAATAACCACTGGTAGCCAGTGTCAGTACGCAACCAGCCAAGGCAGCCATCATGCTACTGACAATCACTGCCTGATACTTCAAGCGAATTACATTCAGGCCAGCTGTGGCACATGCCTTGGGATTATCGCCAACAGCACGGATGTTTAAGCCCCAACGGGTCTTATAAAGCAGGAATGCGGCGAGAACAGGCAGGACAAAAGCAACCCATGTCGTAATAGGCTGCGCAAACAGCACAGGCCCCACTACGGGGATTTTATGCATACTGGCAGGGAACAAGGTCGTGAAGGTCTGAGCGCGGTTTGTTCGAATATCAGCGAACAACGCAAAGATCAAGTTTGTTGCGCCGGTTGCCAACATGTTGATCATCAGGCCCGTAACCACCTGGTTAGTACGCCGGCTAACCGTAAGGAATGCAACGCCGAAGCCCAAAATAACGCCCAATACCATGGATACCAATACAGCAACCAAAGGGCTGTTGGCATAGTAGCAAGTGGCAACGCCACAAAGCGCACCGAAAAGCATAATGCCTTCAATGCCCATGTTTATAACACCGCTACGCTCGCAGAACACTTCGCCCATAGCACAAATAATCAGAGGAGCGGACCAAGTCAAAGTAGCCTGAATCCAGTTAATTAACAATGCAGAACTCATTTGTCTTCCTCCTCCTTCTTATCATCTTCGGATGCTTTCTTTGCCTTTTTTACACGCTTCTTTTCATCTGCGACACCAACGCCGACCACGAACAAAACGCACAAAGCAATGATTACGCTGGTCATGGAGGCACCAATACCAGTCTCAATGGACATTGTTGCGCCACCGACCTTCAGAATGCCGAAGAACAGTGCGGACACCAATACGCCGATAGGACTACCGCCAGCCACCAAAGCAACAGCAACGCTCTCATAACCAACACCATCAACGAATTCCATATACAGACGGCCCTTCAGACCACAGCAGTCAATTGCACCGGACAGACCGCCCAAAATTGCGCCAATGATCATCACGATTACAATCTGCTTTTTGGAATCCACACCGGCGTACTGTGCTGCGTGAGGATTGCTGCCCAGCATACGAGTACGGAATCCAAACGGCGTGTACTTCAGGATAAAATGGAATACGATACATAAAATGATTCCGATAAAGGGACCTGCATGAAGAGATGTGCCCTTCATGAAAATATGCATCAGAGAGCTTTTGGCAAACGGCAATGTCATGGGATAGAATGCCGCCTTGTCAGCGATGGGGCTACCAGAAACCACATAGTTGCACAAATAGATAGCAATATAGCTCATCATGATGGTACAAGTAACTTCGTTTACGCCCTTATAAGCGCGCAGATAACCGGGAATAAAGCCCCAAACAGCTGCGAAGATCATACCAACGATGAAGCAAAGCAAGATGTGGATGATCGGAGGTAGGCCCAGATCCATAACGGCAACTACAGCTGCACCGATACCACCAAGGTACATATATCCTTCAATACCGGTATTCCATACACCAGCTTTAATACCAAGTGCGACACCAATACCGCCTAAGAGCAGCGGTGAGGATCGTACTAATACATTGGTAAAGGCTGACAGACTGCCGAAGGCACCGCGCAGGATAGAACCATAGGCAGCAAAAGGATTAACTCCATAAAGTGCAATTAATAATCCACCGGCGACCAGTCCCAAAAAGACGCCAAGAATGGTTCGACCAGAAGAAAAAATTACATTACCGATTATGGGGATTTTTACAATTTTTTCTCGATTCAATTTACTCATTTGATGTCCTCCGCTTTCTGGCCCAGCATCATCTGACCAATTACGTTCTGGTCAGCGGTTTCACCGTCCAGATCGCCCATAATTTCGCCGCTATAAAGAACAACGATACGGTCAGCTACCGCCATGATCTCTTGAAGCTCTGCGCTGATAAACAGCACCGCTGCGCCACGATTACGTTCAGCAAGAAGAATATCGTGGACATTGGTAACAGCGCCCAAATCCAAACCACGTGTGGGATGTGCAGTCATATCCATGACAGGCTGGGGATCCATCTCACGCGCGATGACAACCTTCTGCTGGTTACCACCTGACAAAGCTTTTGCTTTTACATCGCAGTTAGGAGTCTTGATGTGATATTTTTCAATCATTTCATCCGCGTGCTTCTTGATCTCTTTGTACTGTAAAATGCCGTTTTTGGTGTACGGCTCATTCATGTATTCTTTGATAATCAAGTTCTCAGCGATGGAAAAATCAAGCACCAGGCCAGTCTTGTGACGGTCTTCAGGGATAAATCCCAAGAAAGAAGGATCAGAAATAACACCGGTCACAGCCTTATCCTTAATCGTGATCGTACCGCTGGTCGGTTTACGCAAACCGGAGATGCATTCAGCCAGTTCACGCTGGCCATTACCATCAACACCAGCGATACCAACAATTTCACCCGCATGAACCTGCAGAGTAAAATCTTTGAGGGCATGTACGCCACGGTCATCAATCGCGTTAACGCCCTTCATATCCAAAACGACCTCGCTTTGGTCAATCTGAGGACGTTCACGGCGTTCAATGGAAATGGGACGGCCCACCATCATCTCGGCCAATTTAATCTGAGTGGCATCTTTCGTATCGATGGTACCAACAACCGTACCATCGCGGATTACCGTAACTCTATCGGTAACTTCCATGATTTCTCTCAACTTATGGCTGATAAACACCACGCTTCGGCCTTGTGCCGTAATACGGCGGATAGCACGTGCTAACTGGTCGCTTTCAGAAGGCGTCAGCACAGCTGTAGGTTCGTCCAAAATAAGGACCTTACAATCACGATACAGAGCTTTCAGGATTTCCACCCACTGCTGCTGTCCAACAGGGAGCTTCCAAACCTCAGTATCAGGGTCAACGAAAAGTTCATACTCCTCGCAAAGCTTTGCCAATTTTTCCTTGGCAGGCGCATAATCCAAAACTGCCTTATTATCAGGCATACCCAAGATTACGTTCTCAATAACGGATAATGTATCTACCAGCTTAAAATGCTGATGCACCATACCAATACCGCATTGGATTGCTTCACTCGGTGAATTGATGGATACTTCTTTCCCATCAATAAAGACTTTGCCTCCATCAGGGGGATAGAGTCCGTACAATATATTCATCAGGGTCGTCTTGCCAGCGCCGTTTTCACCTAACAGGCCTAACACTTCACCCTTGTTACATTCGATATTCACGCGGTCATTTGCTATTACGCCAGGAAATATCTTTGTAATATCCTGCATTTTCAGGATGCATTGATTCTCACTCATATAAGTTGCTTACCTCCTAATAACGCACAATACGTCTTGTAGAAATGCCCCCCCGAAAGAGGAAGAACGTATCTTCATCTTCCGGGGGGCGATTCTTAAGCAATTATTTCACTAGAAACTTTTTCGCTTCCGCTTCTAATTTCCTCAATTAGCCGATGGTCAGAGAACCATCAGCCAAGCCCTTCATTGCCTGCTCAACAGCAGCACGGGCATCGTCAGAAATGTTATTGAAGATAGCGGAGATACCATCGCCAGCCATACCGACTTCGTGAGCCTGTCCATCGCACAAATCACCGCAGGACTCCAGATAGCCAAGGCCTTCCCAGTTAAAGTCAACAGAGCCGATAACGTTCTTGCAATTGTAAACAGCTGCGTAGTCAGCCACAGAACCGACCAGCATTACATCCTTGCTATCATCCACTGCTGCGGCAACGCCTGCACCAGCTGCATCCAGGCAGGGGAACAGAACATCGCAACCATCGGTGATCATAGCTTTTGCAACATTGTAGGCGGTATCGGTATCAGCCCAGTCATTGGTTTCGTTAGTGACGAAAACGATATCAGGGTTAATGCTCTTGACAGCCTTCTCAAATGCGTCGCGCATCATGCTCTGGTTAGCATAGAAAACGCCAGTGATCATACCGACCTTGTTGGTCTTGGTAGACAGAGCTGCCATAATGCCTGCCAAATAGCCAGCCTCGCTGTAGGAAACAGTTGCTGCGGACATGTTGGCCTTGTCAAAGGTGTCAGAACCAACGGAGAATACGAACTGAGTCTCAGGGAACTCATCGGCGACCTGAGCCAGTGCATCACCAAACTGGCCACCCTGGCCGATGATGATGGAG